>NZ_JARESU010000032.1:0-88809 GCF_046027075.1 Paraburkholderia sp. RL18-085-BIA-A
CTGAATGACGCCCATTTAAGGCGCCTTTTCTATACGACGCGACTCATCGACCACCGGTCCCTTCCGATCGGGCGCTAACGCATGCGCCGCGGGCGCGCCGACCGTCCAGTCGTGCAGCACGGTGTACGCGACCGCCAGCAAAGTCGGTCCGATGAAAACACCGAGGAAACCGAAAGCCAATGCCCCGCCCAGAATCCCCAGCATCACGAGGATCAGCGGCATGTCGCTATTCTTGCCTATCAAGATCGGCTTGATGACATTGTCAGACATGCCGACAGCCAGCACGCCCCACACGACCAGAAAGATTGCCCACCCGGTCTCACCGCCGTGATACAGCCAGATTGCTGCGGGCAACCACACGATCACCGGACCGCCGGGCACCACCGACAGAAAGAACGTCGCCAGCCCAAGCAGTGCCGGCGCTGGCACCCCCGCAATCCAGCAGCCGAAGCCAGCCAGAACCCCCTGCACGAGCGCCGTGCCGAGAATCCCATAGACCACGCCCTTCACTGTGCTGCCCGCAAGCGCCAGCAGATAATCGGCACGTTCGCCGGCGATGCGTCGCATGCCCGCATTCAGCCAGGCAGCCGCACCTTCCCCGCCGGTATAAAAGAAGAACGCGAGCACGATACTCAACGCCAACAGCCCCAGACCGTGCGTGACAGCAAGCGCCGCCGCCAGAATCCACTTCCCAGCCGGCGCCGCAAGCGTGCGCAACTGCGCGATCAATTCCGAATCGCTGCTAGTCAAATGCGCCCAAAAGGCAAGAATGTTCGAACCCACCAGCGGAATCCGGCCAACCCACGCGGGCAAATCAGGCAGGCCGTCCTCGAAGAGCCTTTGCACCAGCGCAACGATCTCGTGAACGTGCGCACCGAACGCAAAACCCGCGTAAACGAACGGCCCGAGCACGACAATCAGAATGATCACCACGATCATGGTGGCGGCCGATTTGCGCCGCCCGCCGAGCGCCGCGGCCAGCCTCCGGTAAAGCCCCCACGAACTGTAACTGAGGATAGCCCCCCACAATAGGGCGGTCGTAAAAGGCGCCAGCACCAGCAGGGACCCGCCCACCAGGACAAGCAGCGCGAATACAGCGGCGAGACGTTCGATCAGCTGGTCCGATTTCACGATGAATCTCCTATTGAGCCAGACCTCGGCGACAGATTGCCATACGCTTGTCAGGCGCCCACTGAACGCCGTCAGTATAGAAGCGAGTTGCGCCTCCGGGGGCGTCTTATACCATCCGGCCAGGTGGATATAGGCAGCCCCAGCCAGACTGATTTTTCGTGTGGAAACGTCCCAATCCATCCAGCATTGCCGGCCAAATAATGTGGCGGCATAGAAAAGACTAGAATATAAGGTTCCGTGCCCCCCAATTTCCGGATTTATGCGCTCGCGAATCGCCAAACGTCTCCCCCCCGATGCCGACAAACTTGTCGGTCTCTCGCTCGCGCTTTTTGCGTCGGGCAGCCGCACCGAAGACCGCTTCTGGGAAGCGAAGCTCGATGCGCTGCTGGCCAAGATCGTCCGCAACGCCAACCAGACTACGTTGGACGCCGCGCTGGATCATTTGCAGCAAAACCATCCCGATGCTTACGGCGCGCTCGCCGACATGGCGGAAACGCACAGCGAGTCGTTCGTCATCGACCACGATGGCGTGCCGTACGAAGCGCTGCTGATTGCCGCGCCCGTGCTCGCGTGGACCCGCTACGTGATTCCTTCCGGCCCGCTCAAAGCCGACGCGGCCGACGCGTTACGCGCGCACCTGCAAGCGCATGTGCTGGCGGCCAACACACGCGTCGCGATGGCGCCGTTCCTGTACAGCATCGACCAGTTGCCGCGCCATCACGTCGAAACGTGGCGTATCGCTCAACAACTCGCTCAGGCGGCGATGGCCGGCGGCAATGCGAAGCTCAATTTCGGCGAATTGCCGGAAACCTCGCCGATTCTGGCCGACCCGCGCTTCCTGCTGGCCGTGGTCGCGGGGCCGGTCGGCGAACCGGTATTCCGCTGGCAGGAAGAGGAACACGGCAGCCGCATCGAACGAGGCCAATGTCTTGAACAATGGGCCACGCAAGGAGGCGCGAATCTTTCGCTGGCGCTGCCGGGCTGCGAATTCGAGTGCCTGTTGCCGGACGCGTACTACTCGGCCTGCCGGGACGCCGACGAAAGCGTGCGCCCTCATACAGTCCGTACCGCCGTGCGTTATCTGTTCGACACAATTGGCGCAGCGCCGCAGGAGTTGCGCGCGGTGGTCGCCGGCTTCGGCGAACGCCGCATCGACGAGTATCGTGTGGGCTTCACGCGCCGCGGTAGCAACGACGTGATTTACGGCGTCGTCTGGCCTCTGTACGGCCGCGAGAACGGCGAACCGGGCATTGACGAAGAACCGCAGGAGAGCGCTGCGTCGGACGATCCGCTGGAAGAAATCGTCGCGCTGCTCAAGGAGACCGGCGTGACCGACGTGCGCCGCCACGCGGGCCGCTTCGAGCCGGAATATTGCGATGATTGCGGCGTGCCGCTCTATGCCGATCCGCTCGGCGAGATTGTCCACGCGGAAATGCCGGAGGACGCGGAGCCCGCGCAACCGCATTTCCATTGAGCATAAACACGCGCGTCATCACGCGCTGTCGCCCAAACAAAAAGCCCCGCTGAGCGGGGCTTTTGCTTGTTGGCTCATCCTTCCTATGCCTTTTGGACAGGCCGTCAAATCGAGGGGAATTTGTCATCATAGGACAGCGACGAATCGCAAGGCATCCTGCTCATATGCCGAATAGATGCGTCGCGCCACTTCGCCCGAATCATCTGGAGACATGCATGCGATTCTCGATACTCAACTCAAACGCGGAACGACGTGACGGACTCAAGGCACTGCTGAGACAAATCGACCGGCTGGCGCGCTTCACCGAAGCACAGGATTGGCGACAAATCGAACGCACGTTCAAGCGTCACCGGCCCGACCTGCTTGCTGTCGACTGGCAGGACTGGATGACTGTCGCGGATGCGCGCGAACTACTTAGCTACTACCCCGATCTGCGTGTCGCGATACTGACCGACAACATGTCGCCGGCCACCATGCGAGCGCTGATGGACGAAGGTGTGCTCGGCGTCATACCGCGCGAAACCGATCCGAGCCTGATCATACGTGCGTTGGAAATGGTACTGCTGGGTGGTCACTATGTGCCGCCCGGGGCACTGGCGCTCGATCCCCCGCTGCCGCCGGATACCGCCATCCGCTTATTCGACGCGAAGAGCCCACCGCCCCGCCGCACCAGGCTTTCCAGCGGATTGTCGCCCCGTCAGGAGCAGATCATGCGCTGCGTTCACATGGGCAGCACCAACAAGATGATCGCGCGCACGCTCGGCATTAGCGAGGGCACGGTCAAGATCCACCTGACGAGCATATTTCAGCAGCTAGGCGCGCCCAATCGCGCCGCCGCGGTCGCGCTCTACAACGGCTGGCTGACCAATCATTTGCAGGTGCTGCGCAACAACGGCGAGAGCTCAACGCGTCCCGTGATGGGGCAAGCCGGTGTCGTGCCGCTGCGACGCCACAAGCTGCGGCACTTCCAGTATCCGTTGCCCGCCGACGACACGAGCGCCCCGATGCCGATGGCAGCCGAGCCCAGCACGCCCTATGGCGACGTGCCGCCCGCCACGCCGACGAAGCCGGGTACACAGAGCTAAACCAATGCCCATCGCCGCGCGAGCGAACGCCTCAACACGCACTCTCAGGCGGCGTTTGCGTCGGCTGGCATGGAATCCGCTCACACCTTTTCTCGTCCAACGAGTAATATGAGACACATGGGTTTCCTCTACACACCGCTTCCGTTCTGGATCGCTGTCGGTGGCTGGATCGTCACCGCGATAGTGGTCGCGCTCGCGCTGTGGAAAAACCCTTTCAAACGACTTCAGGATGGCACCCTGCAGCATGTCTGGCTTGCCATCATCGTCGCGGTGTCGGTGCTGTGGGCGAGCAACGCGTGGCTTGACGACGGCACCGTGATGCATCTGCTCGGCGCCACGCTCATCGTTACGCTATTCGACTGGGCGCTGGCACTGGTCGCAATGGCCGTGGTCACAGGACTTGCCGCGGTCGTCTTCGACGCCCCGTGGCAGGGCATCGCGCTGACTTTTCTCGTGTACGGCGCGTTGCCTGTCGGCATCTCGACGCTGCTTCAGCGCATCAGCATCGCGTGGCTGCCGCGCAACCTTTTCATGTTTATCTTTGGCCAGGGTTTTGTCTCGCCCGCCATCGCGGTGTCGCTCACCGCCGCCGCAGCGCTCGGCATCCATGTCGCGCTTGCCGATGGCTCAATGACCGTGGTGCCCGTCGGCTACGCATTCAGCGTGCTTCTCCTCGCCACCGGCGAAGCCTGGTTCACAGGCATGTCGACGGCCTTGATCGCGGTCTACCGTCCGGCATGGGTCACCACGTATGATGTGCGCAGATATCGTCTGGGTGGCCCCCGCATCTGACACCTGCGGACTTCCAACGCATCTGCTCAGCGGCGAGCCGCATACTCCTGCAAGGCCTTTCACGCCCGCGCCCCAGGACAGGAAAAATATTTATGCCAGGATTGAACTCCCCCCTCTCGCCGGGCATCTTACTTGCCTCATGTCTTATCAGCGTCTAAAGAACTAGATGGATCGCACCAACGTACCGCGCCGATTGCTGCGGTTAGTCGGCCGGTTGGCAACAGTTGCAGCGGGACTCTCGCTCATCTGCGCTGCTCCCGCATTCGCCGATCAACTTGAACAGCACAACGATCTCGTCAACAAATTCGTCAATGACCTGCATGCAGATCCGCTAGTCGCGGACTGCGCGGCTCATGGCGACTTTGTCGCAAGCACTTCGACCGCCTTCGATCACGTCGAATTTCCACCCAGCTCTTTCGATAGCACGCACGCGTCGGTCACGCCCTGGAACGATTCGTTCGACGAGGGCAAACAGCGCGTCAAGGTCGATAACATCGTCACGGTCGAAGGGCTTGGCATCCGTCAGAGCGGCGAAGGCGATCCTGCTGCGCTGAAATTCCGCTGCGGCTATGTGGGCGCTCAGATGCTGGCGTTCAGTTGGAACGATCCCGTGCCCCCGGCCCGCGCGCGTAGTGGTGGATCCGCGGGATCGGGAGCCGCGTCGGGAAAGCACAAGAGCACGAAAGGCAAGCATTCCACGAGCGACAAAAACACAAAGAAAGCGATCTCGAAACCGTCCAAGTCGAGCTCGGGTAAATCGTCGAAGACGACATCGACCAAAACGGCCACGAAGAAAACTTCGGCGAAGAAGAAAACTTCGGCGAAGAAGAAAACTTCGGCGAAGAAGAAAACGCATTGACGGGCGGAGCCCAGGCGGCATCGCTGCCATAGAGGCCAGCGATGCCGCCGCCACAATGAAAACGAGGCGCACACGTCACCGTGTGCGCCTCGTTTTTTGTCCCACGTCCGCGGCCCGCTTCAGGCAAAGGTCTCCACGTGGTGCAAGATCGCCTGCAGCATCGCGGCGCCGAGCGACGCGCTGCGCTCGCCGTTCCAGCCCACCCGCTCATCGGGCAGATTGGCGTTGTCCTTGAACGGCATCTCCAGCGTCAGCGACAGGCATCCGAATTCGTTGCCGATATACTTCGACGCGAGCTTCAACGCATCTTCGCGATACTTGCTTGCGGCATAGCCGTACTTGTCCTGGAAATCAGGACTCGCGTGTTTGAATGCGTCGATGAAGGCCTTCTGCTCCTGCGCCTGCCGCTCGGTGAAACCCGGCAGCATTTCCGAGCCGGCCACGAACACATAGGGCAGCGCCTCGTCGCCGTGGATATCGAAGAACAGGTCGCAACCCATCGCGTGAATCGCATCGCGCACCACCAGCACTTCCGGACTGCGCGCGGCGTCCGGCTCCATCCATTCACGATTCAGGTTCGCGCCGGCCGCATTGGTCCGGAGATTGCCGTGCACGCTGCCGTCCGGATTCATGTTCGGCACGATGTAAAACACCGCATGATCGTAGAGCTTGCGCGCGACTGGGTCGCCCGCCCAATCGCCCCAACCCGCGAGGCGCTTCACCAGCCCCTCGATAAACCATTCGGCCATCGTCTCGCCCGGATGCTGGCGCGCGATCAGCCAGATCTTCTTTTTGGGCGTGTCTCCGGTTTGCGGCGTGCCAAGCGTGAGCAGCGACATGGGCCGGCCTTCGACGCTCGTGCCCAGTTCGGTGAGCGTGGCCTGCGGCATCTGCTGCACGGCGCCGAGAAACTCCGAATGACGTTCCTCGCTATACGGCTCGAAATACGCGTAGTAAATGCGGTCGAAATCCGGCGTGTGATCGATGGTCAGCACGCGGCCATCATACGAAGTCGGCACGCGAAACCAGTTCACCCGGTCATAGCTCGCCGCCGCCTGATAGTCGCGCCAGCCTTCGGCGAACGCGCACGCGGCGGCATTTTCGAAAGTCATCACACAGCGCGTGCCCGCCGCGCCCGACACGCGGAAATAAAACCACTGCGCGAACTCGGCGTGGCTGTCCGGCCGCACGCGCAGACGGATATTGCCGGCGTCCTCGCAGGACAGCACTTCAATCGCACCCGCGTCGAAATTGCTCGTAATCGATAACGTCATGATGTCCTTCCCTGCCTCGGTGCGCGGCGAAACGCTTATTCAGCGACTCGGCGGCGGAATACGTAATTGGAATCGTTCGACGCCTCGGCGACGAACGCATAGCCTTCGGCGTCGAAGTCCTTCAACTGCTCGGGGCGCTCGGTGCGGTTTTCCACTGCGTAGCGCGCCATCAGACCGCGCGCGCGCTTTGCATGAAAGCTGATGATTTTGTAGCGGCCGCCCTTCCAGTCCTCGAACACGGGTGTCACGACGGGCGCGTCGAGCAGCTTCGGCTTGACCGACTTGAAGTACTCCCCCGACGCGCAATTCACCAGCACGCGCGATGCCGCGGCGTTCTTCTTCAGCTGCGCGTTCAGCGCCTGCGTGATGCGCTCGCCCCAGAACGCGTACAGATCCTTGCCACGCGGATTGGCGAAACGCGTGCCCATTTCGAGGCGGTACGGTTGCAGCAGATCGAGCGGGCGCAGCAGGCCGTACAGGCCGGACAGCACGCGCACGTGATTCTGCGCATAGTCGAGATCGGCCGGCGACAAGGTCTTCGCGTTGAGGCCCTCATACACGTCGCCATTGAATGCGAGCACCGCCTGCTTGGCGTTGTGCGTGCCGAATTGCGGCGACCATTCGGCGTAACGCTGAAAATTGAGGTGCGCGAGCTGATCGGAAATGTCCATCAGCGAGGCAATCTGCTGCGGCGACAAACGGCGCAATCCGCCGATCAGTTCGGCAGCGTCGTCGACGAAATCGGGGATTGTGTGCTTTTCGACGTGCGGCGGGGTTTCGTAGTCGAGCGATTTCGCCGGCGACAGAACGATTATCATAGAGGCTTGCAGGCACGCCGTGCCTGGCGGTCAAAGACGAAAGCCAGATTGTAACGAATGCCCGGTTCCCATGCCTCACACGGCGCTTTGCGCGTCGTCCTCGATTCCAATGTCTGGATCGATATTCTCGTGTTCGACGATCCGCACACGCGACCAATCGCAGCCGCGCTCGAAAGCGGCGCACTGGCCGCGCTGATCGACGCGCGCTGCCTCGCCGAACTCGCCTATGTGCTCGACTATCCGCAATTCGTGCATCGAAATGTGGACAAGGCCGCCGCGCTCGCGGTCGTCGCGCGGCTCGCGCAAGTGGTCGACCCTGCCGCCCCCGCGGAAGACGCGCCGCCGTTGCCCAAATGCAAAGACCGTGACGACCAGAAGTTTCTCGAACTCGCCCATGCCGCGCAGGCCGACTGGCTGGTTTCGAAAGATCGCGCGGTGTTGAAGCTCGCCAAGCGTATTGCGCGCGACTTCGGCTTCCAGATCGCCCAGCCGGCGCCGTTCGTCGCCGCCATCAGCGCTTCGTTGAGCGCCGTTGGCGAAGCCGCGCCAGCGTGAGCGCGGCGGCATGAACCCTGGCCGAACGGCCAACGCGGGCCTCGCGACGCGCACGCAGCGCCGCGATTCCCTACAATCAGGCTTCGTCCCTGGCTCACGACGCCATTCGCCTATTTCGCCAACTCACTCGCCCACGCTCCGGAAAGCGCCATGAATGCACCGCACGACACGCCCACGAGTCCCTCGTTTCCGTCTCGCCTGCCGAATGTCGGCACGACGATTTTCACCGTGATGAGCGCACTTGCCGCCGAAAAAGGCGCGGTGAATCTGGGTCAGGGCTTTCCCGACTTCGGCTGTGATCCGCGCATTGTCGACGCGGTCGCGAACGCGATGCGCGACGGCCACAACCAGTACCCGCCGATGGCCGGCGTCGCGCCGCTGCGCGAGGCGATCTCGGAGAAGATCGCGAACCTGTACGGCCGCCGCTACGACGCGACCACCGAGATCACCGTGACGGCGGGCGCCACGCAGGCCTTACTGACCGCGATTCTCTGCACCGTTCATCCGGGTGATGAAGTAGTCGTGGTCGAACCGACCTACGACAGCTATCTGCCGTCGATCGAACTGGCCGGCGGCAAGCCGGTCTTCGTCACGCTCGACGCGCCCGACTACGCGATCCCGTTCGACAAACTTGCCGCCGCGATCACATCGAAAACGCGGCTTCTGCTGATCAACACGCCGCACAATCCGACCGGCACGGTCTGGCGCGCCGAGGACATGCGCAAGCTCGAAGAGATCGTGCGCGGCACCAACGTGCTGATCCTCTCCGACGAGGTGTACGAACACATGGTCTACGACGGCGCGCCGCACGAGAGCGTCGCCCGTTACCCGGAACTGGCGCAACGCAGCTTCGTGGTGTCGAGCTTCGGCAAGACCTATCACGTGACCGGGTGGAAGGTCGGCTATGTGGCGGCCCCCGCCGCGCTCACGGCCGAGTTCCGCAAGGTGCACCAGTTCAACGTGTTCACGGTCAATACGCCGATGCAGATCGGTCTCGCCGAATACATGAAGGATCCGGCGCCGTATCTCGACCTGTCGGCGTTCTATCAGAAGAAACGTGACTTCTTCCGCGCGGGCCTCGCGAAGTCGCGCTTCAAATTGCTGCCGTGCACGGGCACGTATTTTCAGTGCGTCGACTATTCGGCGATCAGCAATTTGCCCGAAGCCGAGTTTGCCCAATGGCTAACCGGCGAAATCGGCGTCGCGGCCATTCCGGTCTCCGCGTTCTATCGCGAGGCGCATGAATCGGGCGTGGTGCGCTTCTGCTTTGCCAAGCAGGAGAACACCCTCGCCACCGCGCTCGAACGGCTGGCACGACTCTAGGATGCCCTGCGCGATGCTGCGAACGAACCCATGTTCCTCGCTAGCGTGCGCAGCGGCCAATGTGCGCGTGGCACACATTGGCCTGTCTCAGCGGCGGCGCCCGCCATCAGGCCGGGCGCGTCGCCGCGATGTACGCCTTGCGGTCCTCGGTCACACGCTGCGCGGCCGGTCGTGCGTTGATCGCCTTGACGTAGCTCTTCCAGTCGAGGCCCGCGTCGAGCAGAAAATCGCGGCCGTAGATGGTCTGCGTCGCCATGCCCACCAGCGGCAGGCTCACATACCCAGCGGTATCCGCCACGCTGAAACGCTCGCCGCGCAGATACGGCCCGAACTTCGCGATCCGCCTGAAGCCGGCAATGTGATGCGCGAGCAGTTTCTCGATACGCCCCTTGGTCGCATCGCTCACCGTCCCGCCGAAAAACGCTTCCTTGTAGAGATTGCGCGCGGTCAGTTCGAGATGCACGTCGACGAACATGATCAACTCGCGCTCTTTGGCCGCCTCCCATGGGTCAGCGGAGAAAATCTGCTTGTCGGGAAAGCGCGCGGCAAGATACTCGACAATGCATTGCGATTCGCACAGATCGCCCTCCTCGGTCTGCAGGTAAGGCACCTTGCCGAGCGGCGAGTGCTCGAGCATGGCCTCGTCCTGGCTGGGCAGCACGGACACCTCTTCGAACGGAATGCCGTGTTCGAGAAGCACGAACTTCACTTTGTTGTAGTAGTTAGAGAGCGCGAAACCGCACAGCTTGATCATCCGGTGTCTCCTTCCTTCGAGTGGTATGAGACCGCGCAACACAGTCACAACAGCGGCCTTCGAACAATCATCCAGTAAATTGCACGATCGTGCTATTCTAAAATAACCATGGAGTCGAGCACCACAATGAACTCTCGCAATTTCAATATCGAGACTATCGGCATTGTCGGAACCGGCGCAATGGGTCGCGGCATTGCGCAGATCGCCTCGCTGGCGGGCCTGAAGGTGCGTCTGTACGACGCCAACCCCGCCGCCGCCGGCGCCGCGCGCGACTACCTCGCCGAGACTTTCGCCAAACTGACATCCAAAGGCAAGCTCGACGAGGCCCGCTCGCTTGCGGCGCTCGCCAACGTCAGCGGCGCGCAAGCGCTCGGCGAGCTGGCCGGCTGCGACCTGGTCGTCGAGGCGATCGTCGAAAAGCTCGACGTGAAGCAGGCGCTCTTTCGCGAACTCGAGACCGTCGTGAGTGGCCGTTGCGTGCTGGCGTCCAACACGTCGTCATTGTCGATCACCGCGATCGCCGCCGGCTGCACCGATCCGTCACGCGTGGTCGGCTATCACTTTTTCAATCCCGTACCGTTGATGAAAGTCGTCGAGGTGATCGACGGACTGCGCAGCGACCCGGCCGCGGGCGACGCGCTGATGGACCTCGCGCGCCGCATGGGCCATACGCCAGTACGCGCGAAGGATATGCCCGGCTTCATCGTGAATCACGCGGGGCGCGGCATGAACACCGAGGGCCTGCGCGTGGCGGGCGAAGGCGTGGCGAGCTTCGCGGACATCGATCGCATCATGCGCGAGCAGGCGGGCTTTCGCCTCGGGCCGTTCGAACTGTTGGATCTGACGGCGCTGGACGTCTCGCATCCGGTGATGGAGTCGATCTACCACCAGTTTTACGAAGAGCCGCGCTTCACGCCGTCGCCGATCACCGGCACGCGGCTCGCGGGCGGACTGATCGGCCGCAAAACGGGAGAAGGCTTTTACCGCTACGTCGACGGCAAGCAGCAAGTGACGGCCGAAGCGCCCGCGCCCAGCGAACTGCCGAAAAGCGTCTGGATCAGCGCGCGTTATCCGCAAGCCCGCGAAGCCGTCGTGCAACTGGTCGGCAAGGCCGGCGTAAAGCTCGACGACGGCGCCGCGCCCGCAGCGGACTCCCTGATCGTCGTGACGCCGTTCGGCCATGACGCGACCACGGCGGCGGTCGACGAAGCGCTCGACGCGAGCCGCGTCGTCGCCATCGACGCGCTCTTCCCGCTCGTCGGCGCGCAACGCCGCACGTTGATGACCACGCCGGCCACCACGCGCGCCGCACGTGACGCCGCGCATGCGCTGTTCGCCGCCGACGGCGTGCCCGTCGCCGTGATCCGCGACTCGACCGGCTTCGTCGCGCAACGCGTGGTGGCGACGATCGTCAACATCGGCTGCGACATCGCGCAAAAGCAGATCGCCACGCCGGACGACATCGATCTTGCCGTGACGCTCGGCCTCGGCTACCCACGCGGCCCGCTCGCCCTCGGCGACGCGCTCGGCGCGCGAACCATCCTGACGATTCTGCGCAACATGTTCAGCGTGCTCGGCGATCCGCGCTACCGTCCGTCGCCCTGGCTCGCGCGGCGCGCGCAACTCGGCCTGTCGCTGACCCAGGGCGACAACGCGGACCTTCAATCAGATACACACACGGAGAACCACGCATGAGCGCCGAACTGCTGACCTCGCGCCCGACCGAAAGCGAATCGACACTGGTCCTCACGCTGTCGAACCCCGGCGCCCGCAACGCGCTGCATCCGGACATGTACGCGGCCGGCATCGAAGCGCTCGACTCGGTGGAGCGCGATCCGTCGATCCGCGCCGTCGTGATCACCGGCGCCGACAACTTCTTTTGCGCGGGCGGCAATCTGAACCGCCTGCTCGAAAACCGCGCGAAAGATCCGTCCGTGCAGGCGGAGAGCATCGATATGCTCGGCCAATGGATTTCGGCGCTGCGCCTGTCGTCGAAGCCGGTGATCGCCGCGGTCGATGGCGCCGCCGCCGGCGCGGGATTCTCGCTCGCGCTTGCGTGCGATCTGATCGTCGCCGCCGACGACGCCAAATTCGTGATGTCGTATGCACGCGTGGGCCTGACGCCCGACGGCGGCGGCTCGTGGTTCCTCGCCCAGGCGCTGCCGCGCCAGCTAGCCACCGAAGTGCTGATCGAAGGCAAGCCGATCGGCGCCGCGCGTCTGCACGAACTCGGCGTCGTCAACAAGCTGACCAAGGCCGGCACCGCACGCGACACCGCCGTTGCCTGGGCCGACGAACTCGGCAAGATCTCGCCCAATTCGGTCACGCGCATCAAAGGACTGATCGGCGCTGCCGGCACGCAACCTCTGGCCGACCATCTGGTCGCCGAGCGTGACAGCTTCGTCGCGTCGCTGCATCACCGCGAAGGTCTCGAAGGGATTTCCGCGTTCCTAGAGAAACGCGCTCCGGTCTACAAATAAGCCGCGAGTCAACCAGCAGTGAGCGAGGAGTGAACCCACCCACCATGCCCGACTACCAACTGCCCAAACGCCGCCGCATTTTCCTGATGCGTCACGGCGACGTCACCTACTTCGACGACTCCCGCCGAGCGATCGACCCCGAGACCGTGCCCCTGAACGCGAACGGCCGCGAACAGGCGAGCGCGGCGGGCCACGTGTTCGCCGAACAGCAAGTGCGGTTCGATCGCGTGATCGTCAGCGGTTTGCCGCGCACGGTTGAAACCGCGCAGCGCGTGCTGGCCGAGACGGGCCAGCACATCGAACTCGAGATCGAGCCCGCGTGGCAGGAGATTCGCGGCGGCAAGCTCGGCAGCATTCCGCAGCAGGATATCGAGGCGGCTTTTCTCGGCGTGTTCGACGGCATCGTGCCGGAAAGCACACGCTTTCTCGATGGCGAAACCATCGGCGCGTTGTTCGATCGCGTGCTGCCGGCAGTCACGGCGCTGCGCGAGGACAGCTCGTGGGACACCGTGCTGCTGGTCCTGCATGGCGGCGTGAACCGCGCAATCCTGTCGCATGCGATCACCGCGGGCGGGCGCACGTTCTTCGGCCATCTGTCGCAGGCCACCGGCTGCATCAACGCGCTCGACGTCGGCGCCGCGCCGCACGACTGGGTGCTGCGCACGCTCAATTATTCACCACCGTCGCCGCTGCATCGCGACGTACGCAACACCACGATGGAAATGCTCTACGCACAATTCATTCAATACAAGCGTAGCTGAACCCGAACTGGAGGAGACACATGGTACAAGCCACACAGACCGGCGAACCCGAACACAAGCCGGATTATTCGTCCTTCGAGGGCACACGTCCGGTCAACGAGCGGCAGCGCTTCGACAGTGACGCGCTCGCCGCGTGGCTGACCCGGCATGTGGACGGATTTTCCGGACCGCTTACGCTGGAGCAGTTCGCCGGCGGCCAGTCCAATCCCACGTTCAAACTGGTCACGCCGTCGCGCTCGTATGTGATGCGCGCAAAGCCCGGTCCCGCCGCGAAACTGCTGCCGTCCGCGCACGCCGTCGAACGTGAATACCGGGTGATGCGCGCGCTGGCCGACACCGAGGTGCCGGTCGCGCAAATGCTCGCGCTGTGCGAGGACGAAAGCGTGATCGGCCGCGCGTTCTACGTGATGGAGTTCGTCGAAGGCCGCGTGTTGTGGGACCAGTCGCTGCCCGGCATGACGCCCGCCGAACGCGCGGCGATCTACGACGAAATGAACCGGGTCATCGCGGCGTTGCACAGCGTCGACGCAGAAGCCGCGGGGCTCGCCGACTACGGCAAGCCTGGCAATTACTTCGCACGGCAGATCGGCCGCTGGAGCAAGCAGTACCTTGCGTCCGAGACCGAACCGATCGACGCGATGCAGCGCCTGATCGAATGGCTGCCGCAGCATATGCCGGCTGAAACGGGCGGCCGCGCATCGGTCGTGCATGGCGACTACCGGCTCGACAATCTGATCTTTCATCCGCACGAACCTCGCGTGCTCGCGGTGCTCGACTGGGAGTTGTCGACACTCGGCGATCCGCTCGCCGACTTCGCCTATCACTGCATGGCGTGGCATGTCGATCCGGCGAAATTCCGCGGCATCGCGGGTCTGGATTGGGCCGCGCTCGGCATTCCCGATGAAGCCCAATACGTCGAACGTTATTGCAAGCGGACCGGCTTCGAGATTCACGGCGACTGGAATTTTTATCTGGCGTACAACATGTTCCGCATCTCCGCGATCCTGCAAGGGATCATGAAGCGCGTCGTCGACGGCACCGCGGCCAGCGCGCAGGCCCTCGATGCCGGGCGCCGCGCGAAGCCGATGGCCGAGCTCGCATGGCACTACGCGCAGAAAGTGCGTTAGCCGAGTTCGCGCGCCGGCTACGCGCCCCGATCCAATATCATCCGCTGTCCGTTATCCGCGAGGTCTCAGATGAATTTCGATTACACCCCGAAGGTTCAGGCATTGCGCGAAAAGCTGCTCGCTTTCTTCGACGAGCACATTTATCCGAACGAGCAGGCGTTCTACGCGGAGATTGCGCGCAATCGCCAGAACGGCAATGCATGGCTGCCGACCGAACTGATCGAGCAACTCAAACACAAGGCGCGCGACGCCGGCTTGTGGAACCTGTTCCTGCCCGAATCGACGCGCGGCGCCGGGCTGACGAATCTCGAATACGCGCCGCTGTGCGAGATCATGGGCCGCGTGCCCTGGGCGCCGGAAGTGTTCAACTGCAACGCGCCCGATACCGGCAACATGGAGACGATCGAACGCTACGGCAGCGAAGACAACAAACGCGAGTGGCTCGAACCGCTGCTGCAAGGCCACATCCGTTCGGCGTTTCTGATGACCGAGCCGGAAGTGGCGTCGTCCGATGCGACCAATATCCAGACCAGCATCGTGCGCGATGGCGACTCCTACGTGATCAACGGCCACAAGTGGTGGTCGTCCGGCGCGGGCGATCCGCGCTGCAAGGTCTACATCGTGATGGGCAAGACCGATCCCGACGCGCCGCGCCACCAGCAGCAGTCGATGATCCTCGTTCCCGCCGACGCCACCGGCATCACCGTGCACCGCCCGCTCACCGTGTTCGGCTACGACGACGCGCCGCACGGCCACATGGAAATCACGCTCGACAACGTGCGTGTGCCCGCCACCAACATGCTGCTCGGCGAAGGCCGCGGCTTCGAAATCGCGCAAGGCCGGCTCGGGCCGGGACGCATCCATCACTGCATGCGTTTGATCGGCCTCGCCGAGCGCGCGCTCGAACTGATGGCGAAACGCTCGCTGCAACGCGTCGCATTCGGCAAGCCGGTCGCGGCGCAAGGCGTCACGCAGGAGCGCCTCGCCGAGGCACGCTGCATGATCGAACAGGCGCGCCTTCTGACGCTGAAAACCGCGTACATGATGGACACCGTCGGCAACAAGGGCGCGCGCGGCGAGATCGCGATGATCAAGGTTGTCGCGCCGAACATGGCGTGCCAGGTAATCGACTGGGCGATCCAGGCGCATGGTGGCGGCGGCGTCAGCGACGACTTCCCGCTCGCGTATGCGTACGCATCGGCAAGAACGCTGCGCTTCGCCGATGGCCCCGATGAAGTGCACCGCAACGCCATCGCCAAGCTCGAACTCGCGCGTCATATGGATGCGGGCGCGGCCGCTCGCGTGGAGATGCCGGTCACGCGGGTTTAAGCCTATTTGCGGGCGCGGGACGGTCGCAGGCGGCGAGCGCCGCCTGCCGGCGCCGCAAGCAGCATCGTGCGATCTATGCTCTAATTTTCGTCAATGTCGGCGCCCCATTTCGCGGCGCTGCTTTCACGAACAAGGAGCCAGGATGATCGATGTCTATAGCTGGGCGACCCCGAACGGCCACAAGGTTCACATCATGCTCGAAGAGACGGGCCTACCGTACAACGTGCACGCAGTGAACATCGGCACGGGAGACCAATTCACGCCGGAATTTCTCGCGATCAGTCCGAACAACAAGATCCCGGCAATCGTCGATTCCGAGGGTCCGAAAGGCGCCGACGGCAAACCGTTCGCGCTGTTCGAGTCGGGCGCGATCCTGATCTATCTCGCCGAGAAGACCGGCAAGTTTCTGCCGGCCGATCCGGCCGCGCGCTATGCCGTACTGCAATGGCTGATGTTTCAGATGGGCGGCCTGGGTCCGATGCTTGGGCAAACCCACCACTTCCGTATCTATGCGCCCGAGAAGCTCGACTATGCGATCAATCGCTACACGAACGAAACGCGGCGCCTGTATGGCGTGATGGACACGCAGCTCGGCAAGACGCAATACCTCGCGGGCAACGACTATACGATCGCGGACATCGCCGCGTTTCCGTGGACACGCTCATGGCAAAACCAGGGCGTCGAACTCGATGCGTTGCCGAACGTGAAACGCTGGCACGAAGAGATTGCCGCGCGGCCGGCGGTGGTGCGCGCCGTCGAAGTGCTGGCGTCCGCCCGCGCACCGCTGATGGACGACAAGGCGAAAGAAGTGCTGTTCGGCGCGACGCAATACGCGAAACACTAGTTTTTGCGGCGACGCATTGGCGTTGGCAGTTGCCTCCGATGGCCGCCTACGCCACGGTAGCGATAAAAAAGCGCGAACCGGCAGGAATGCCGTTCGCGCTTTTTTCGCCACATGTACGCGCCGCAGCGTTAAAAGTAATGCCGTGTGATGAACTCCGCGACACACACCGGACGGTCGCTGCCCTGCTTCTCCAACGTCACGGTCCACTCCACCTGCACGCCCGCGTTGTCGATGTCGACGACGGATTCCACCACGAATTTCCCGCGCAACTGCGAACCGACCGGCACCGGGGACGTGAACCGCACGCGGTTCAGTCCATAATTGACGCCCATGCGTTGTTCGAGCGCTAGCGTCTTGCCCAGCAAAGCGGGGATCAACGCCAGCGTCAGAAAACCGTGCGCAACCGGACCGCCGAATGGCGACTCGCGCCTCGCCCGCTCCGGGTCGACATGAATCCATTGGTGATCGCCCGTGGCCTCGGCGAAACGATCGACCCTGGCCTGATCGACCGTCAACCACTCGCTGAACAATGGCTCGGCGCCCACCAGCGCACGCAAGGCCGCCGCATTGCGGAAACCAGCGACGGGCGCCGCGCTGGCCGTCATGACGCGGCTCCCGGATTGCGCAGTCCGAACATGCCCTTCGAGCGCACCGTGATTACTGTTTCGCCGTGTTGATTGATTCCCTCCCAACACGTCGACACGATGCCGCGATCCGGTTTGCTCTCCGACACGCGCTTGTCGACCACGACGTTCATCATCGTAATCGTGTCGCCGACGCGCACCGGTTTCAGCCAGCGGATCTCGTCGATGCCGGGCGAACCCATCGACGTGGAGTCCGAGAGTACGTTGCGCACCAGCATGCCCATCATCACCGAACACGTATGCCAGCCGCTTGCCACCAGGCCGCGAAATGGCGACTCGGCTGCCGCCGCTTCGTCCAGATGAAACGGCTGCGGGTCGAACTTTTGCGCGAATTCGACGATCTCCTCACGCGTGAACGTGTGCTTGCCGACTTCGATGGTCGTACCGACCACCATGTCCTCGAAACTGACTCTCATGGTCGCACCTCCTTTTTATGCGGTTGGGCGGCTCGATCAGGCTTCGGCGGTAGCGAAGCTGGGGAGCGCGGCGAACCGCGCGAGATGGTGATCGACATCGCCGAGCGTGGTTTCGATAATGGCGAGGCGCTTGAACAGATGCGCCGCGGCCACTTCGTTCGTGACGCCCATGCCGCCATGCAATTGAACCGCCTGCTGACCGACGAAGCGCGCGGCCTGACCGACCCGGACCTTTGCTGCGGAGACCACGCGGCGACGCTCGTCGGCGTCTTCGCTGCTGTAGCGCATGGCGGCCAGATAGGTGATCGAACGCGCTTGCTCCGCGTGAATCAGCATTTCGACCATTCGATGCTGCAACGCCTGGAAGCGTGCGATCGGCTGGCCGAACTGCTGCCGCGTCTTCGTGTGGTCGACCGTGGCGAGGTTCAGCGCGTCGAGCGCGCCGATCGCTTCCGCGCACAGCAGCAAGGTGCCGTAGTCCGCGATATGTTCGAGTGCCGCCGCGCCCGCATGTTCGCCGGCAAGACGGCGCGCGGGGGTGCTGTTGAACTCGAGCGTGGCGGCGCGTTGACCGTCGATCGTGCGGTAGTCCGTGACCTTTACGCCGGCCGCGTCGCGCGCGACGACAAAGAGCGCGATCTCGCCGTTCAGGCGGGCCGGCACGATCCACGCATGCGCTTGCGCGCCGTGCAGCACGACCGACTTCGTGCCGCTCAAGGTCTGCTGCTCGCCCTCTGCGCTCGCGGTCGTGTCGATTTCGAACAGGTCGTAGCGCGCGTGCGGTTCGTGAAATGCGACGGCCAGCTTGATCTCGCCCTGCGCCGCGCGTTCGAGCAACGATGCGTCTTCGCCCCGGGCCGTGCCAGCGAGGCGCAGCGCCTCGATGCCGACCGCGGTCGCCCAATAGGGCTCGACGACTAGCGCACGGCCCAGCTCCTGCATGACCACCAGCATGTCGATCGGACCGCCGTTGAAACCCCCTTGCGCTTCCGGCACCGGCAATGCGGTCAGGCCCAGTTCGGTGAAGGCGGCCCAATGCGTGTCCGACAACCCGGACTCCGAGCGCACGATCGCCTGGCGCGCTTCGAACCCGTAGTTTTTGTCCAGATAGCGGCGCAGCGCGTCGGCGAATTGCTGCTGTTCGTCGTTGAAAGTGAAGTCCATGCGCCGCTCCTCAAAGTCCGAGAATCATCTGAGCGATGATGTTCTTTTGAATTTCGTTCGAGCCGCCGTAAATCGACGTCTTGCGGTAGTTGAAGTAGTACGCGGCCAGCGGCGCGGCATCGTCGTCGCCGGCCACGCTATGCTCGCGTTCGCCTTCGAGGAACTGCGGGTCGAACGGCGCGGCGAGCGGCCCGATCGCTTCGACCATCAGCTCAGTCAGCGCCTGCTGCACTTCCGTGCCTTTGATTTTCAGCATCGACGCTTCCGGTCCCGGTCCACGCCCGCCTGCCTCATTGGCGACCACGCGTTGCACGGTGACTTCAAGCGCCATCAACTCGATCTCGAGGCTTGCGACTTTCGCGGCGAAAACCGGATCTTGCAGCAGCGGTTTGCCATTCTTCTTTTGATCCAGCGCGACGCGCTTCAAAAATACGAGTTCGCGCTTCGACGCGCCGACGCGCGCAATGCCCGTGCGCTCATGGCCGAGCAGATACTTTGCGTAAGTCCAGCCGCGATTCTCTTCACCGACCAGGTTTTCGACCGGTACCTTCACGTCTTCGAAGAACACCTCGTTGACTTCGTGCTCTTCGTCGAGCGTGATGATGGGGCGCACGGTGATGCCCGGCGTTTTCATGTCGATCAGCAGGAAAGAGATGCCCTCCTGCTTCTTGGCGCCACTGTCGGTGCGCACGAGGCAGAACATCATGTCTGCGTATTGGCCCAGCGTGGTCCAGGTTTTCTGACCGTTGACCACGTAATGGTCGCCGACGCGCTCGGCGCGCGTGCGCAGCGACGCCAGATCGGAACCGGAGCCCGGCTCGGAGTAGCCTTGGCACCACCAGTCCGTGCCGTCGAGAATACGCGGCAAATAATGGCGCTTCTGTGCCTCATTGCCGTATTTCATCAGTACCGGCGCCACCATCGAAACGCCGAAAGGCAGCACGGACGGCGCGCCGATACGCGCGCACTCCTCCTCCCAGATGTGCCGTTGGGTCGCGTCCCAGCCCGGACCGCCGTATTCCCGCGGCCACGCGATCACCGACCAGCCGCGCGTGCCGAGCAGCTTATGCCAGCTTGCGAAGTCTTCACGGGAAAGACGCTTGTGATTGAGTACCTTGTCGCTCAGCTCGCGAGGCAGATTCGCTTCGAGCCAGGCGCGGATGTCGGCGCGGAACGCGTCGTCAGCGGGCGAATAGTCCAGATTCATGCGTAGTGTCTCCTGGCCGCGACCTCCCGCCGCCAGAAAGCCACTGCGCTATTGCAGCGGTTCCTTCAGAGCAGCCGGGACCGGTAGCGGCATCACTTCGATGCCTTCTTCGACCAAGGCGCGCGCGTCTTCAGGTGTCGTGACACCGCGAATATTGCGTGCGGGCGCTTCGTTGTAGTGAATGCGCCGCGCTTCCTCGGCGAAGCGGTCGCCCACGTTCTCGGTCTTCTCCAGTACCTCGCGCAAGGCACGCATGACACGCGCCTGCATTTCACCTGCATCCGCCAACTGTTTTGTCTCGGTCGCACCCGATAGATTCAGGCGCGGTGCCGACGGCAAACGGCTCACTTCATTCGCACCGCAGATCGGACATTCGACGAGCTTGCGGGACTGCTGCGATTCGAAGTCATCAGCCGAAGCGAACCAGCCTTCGAACCGATGGCCATGCGGACACTGTAAATCGAGGACCTTCATGTGGAATCAGGGCTTGCGTGCCAGTTTAGCGCAAAATCGAATTTTGTGAACGGTCGTTCGTAAAATTTCACGGACGCCGCGCCGACGCCGGGACATTGTTGTCAAATCGAACGTGGTGGGCGATTTTAACGCTTTGCGCCGAGAGCTGCCGATGCATCGAGCGCGCGGCCTCTGCGCACTGGCGGCCGTGGGGTTGCTATGCGACCAGACTTTCGAGTTGGCGGTTAAACCGCGGCTCGAGTTCGCGTACTTCCTTCGCAAGATTGATCTGCTTCGCCGATTTCGCGACATCCGCCACGTCTGCCTTGATGTCATACCCGCCGCGCTCGGTCAGCCAGTCGAGAATGTCCGACAGATGCCAAACCGATGCACTGCCCTCGTGGACCGGCGCAGGGAAGTCGATCGCGTGGCTCAGCATCAGCTTGCGCATGTTCTGCCGCGACACGCCGGCGACCTCGGCAACGTCGGTGAGACCGACGAAATCCGGCCCCGCCTCGACAAGCCGCGCGGAGGGCACCGCTCGTTTGATGTCTTTGAGTGCGCTGACCAGCGCCTCGAACGCCGACGCAGCTTCGCGAGAAAAGAGCAGCGCGATGCGGCCCGGCTGCCCCACGCCCACGGTTGCGTCGTCGCAGCCTGCTTCGCCCAGACGTTCGACGATCTCGTCGACATCGCAATCTTGCGCAGCGAGCCGGTACTTCAAGGTGAACACATATTCCATACGTTACTCCTGCCTTGATTCAACCTTACCTTTCGGCATTAAACCTATCTGCTACCGGCCCGCCGTGCAGTTGTCGACGACGCGCCGCAAGTGCCTTGCGTGATTGCCCGGATTTTTCGGCGTACTCTAGACGCTCGATATGCAGAACTCCCCGCAACGACATTCCGCGTCTTTGTAAGGACAGTAAATCTTGCCCCAGGCGTGGCCTTTCCCGCCGCTCTGAACGCGCCAGCCGTTTTTCTCGGCATAGGCCAACGCGGCCTCGATCTCCTTTTTAGAGTGGCTTCCTCTGACCATCGGCACCCTCCCAATTTAGCGGGTGGAGTCACGGTTGTCAAGTGACAACCGTGACTCCACCCGAAATCAACTCCATCTCATATCGTTCGTTATCCAAAACAAAGGAAGTGGCAAACGCCGCAATCGGAGATTCATACTAGCGTTACGACGGCCCCGCGGCGAGACTGCCGGATGGCATAGGAAAAAGACACAGTTTTTCAGACGCTACGCCGGGCACTCGCTCGAAATCGCGTCCCACAATGACAAAGCCCCTGCCGGTCATAGACCGACAGGGGCTTCCGTTTCCGCAGATTCAAAGCGGCTGCGCGCCGCAGCGCGTTATTCCGGCGCGGCCATCGGCCATGCGCCCGACAACACCTTCTCCAGCCAGAACGTGCCGATGATCGTCTTCACATCGGTGATCTTGCCGGTGCGCACCCACTCGGACACCTCCGCCACAGTCGCGGTGAACAGTTCGAGAAACTCGCCGTCGTCGAGCTTGCGCTCGCCCGCGGTCAAACCGCGCGCGATGTAGATATCGATGAATTCGGTCGAGTAGGAAATGATCGGGTGAACGCGCGTCACATACACGTATTCACGCGCCGTATAGCCAGTTTCCTCGCGCAGCTCGCGGATTGCGCAGGACAGTGCGCTCTCGTTCGGGTCGAGCTTGCCGGCCGGATATTCGACCATGACCTTGCCCATCGGATAGCGGTACTGACTTTCCAGCAGCACGCGGCCGTCGTCGAACAGCGGAATCACCATCACGGCGCCCGGATGCTGCACGTATTCGCGAGTCGCCTGCTTGCCGTCCGGCAAGCGCACGGTATCGCACTTGAGCGTCAGAAACGGGCCTTGATGAACCGTCTTGCTTTCGACACAGGTCTCGGTAAGCGCAGCGTCGTGATCGGGAAGATCGGGAAGTTCAGCCATATGCGGACCTCAGGACAGCTTGGTGCGCGACGGCGAGACGCCGTCAGCGGCGTTTGACGAGATATTGGAAGGTAAAGCCGGGAAATGCGAACACAACGAACAGTGCGAACGTGATCGCGTAGAACTGCCAGCCCTGTTCGAAGCGGTTCCCCGCTCGCGCTTCGAGCAGAAAACCGAGCGCGCCGACCACGAAGTACAGCACGATCAATTCGGCGATCCGGATCCACGCACTCTTCTTCGCCACTTTCAACGGCACAGCGGCGAAGAGGCGCTGATTCAGGAAAGGAAGGTTGGCGCCGACCAGCGCCAACAACACGATAAACCAGCCTGCAGCCGACATCAGAGCAGCAGCGTGTGCTGGATAGCCTGCAGGCAAGCCTTCAACAGCGGATCCGGCACGATGCCCAGCACCAGCACGGCAACACCGTTGAGCGCGAGCAATGCGCGCGTGCTGGTATCGGCCATGATAGGCGACTTGTCTTGCGGCTCGTCGAAATACATCAGCTTGACGATACGCAGGTAGTAGAACGCGCCGAACAGCGACGTGATCACGGCCAGCACCGTGAGCCAGGTCAGACCGGCATTCATGGTCGCCTGCAGCACTGCGAGCTTCGCGTAGAAGCCGACCGCGGGCGGAATGCCGGCGAGCGAGAACATCATGATCATCATCACGAACGCGAACACCGGGCTGCGTTGATTCAGGCCCTTGAAGTCTTCGAGCGTGTCTGCTTCGAAATCGCGACGCGCCAGCAGCATGATGACGCCGAAGGTGCCGAGCGTCGTAATCAGATAGACGATGCTGTAGAACATCGCCGAACCGTACGCGCTGGCGGCGCCCACGGTCTTCTGGTCGACCACACCGGCCAGCAGGCCGAGCAGCACGAAGCCCATGTTCGAGATCGCCGAATACGCGAGCATGCGCTTGACGTTACGCTGCACGATACCGGTGATGTTCCCGACGATCAGCGACAGCGCCGCCAGAATCACCAGCATTTGCTGCCATTCGACCGCGAGCGGCAGCAGACCCATCACGAGGAAGCGCAGACCCCACGCGAATGCCGCGACCTTCGGGCCGCCGCCGACGATCAGCGTCATCGCCGTCGGCGCACCCTGATACACGTCGGGCACCCACATGTGGAACGGCACCGCGCCCATCTTGAACGCCACGCCCGCCACGATGAAGATCACACCGAACAGCAGCACGCTCGGATCGTAGTGGCTCGTGCCGATTGCCTTGAACACTTCGTTCAGGTCGAGCGAGCCGGTCGCGCCGTACAGCATCGAGATACCGTACAGCAGGAACCCGGAAGCCAGCGCGCCGAGCACGTAGTACTTCATCGCGGCTTCGTTCGACTGCGGCACTTCGCGACGCAGCGCGATCACGGCGTACAGCGACAACGACATCAGTTCGAGACCGAGATATAGCGTCAGGAAGTTGTTCCCCGAGATCATCACGAGCTGGCCGAGCAGCGAGAACATGCCCAACAGGAAGAAATCACCGCGGAACAAACCGCGATCTTCGAGGTAGCGGCGCGAATAAACGATCGACACGGCGTAGCCGAGCGACACCACCGCCTTCATCACGTTGGCGAACGGGTCCACCACGTACATGTGGCCGAAGAAGTAGCGCACTTGCGGGTCGAACGCGTTCATCGCAAACCAGATCCCGGCGACCAGCGTCGAGAAGAATGCGATGAAATACGTGGTACGGCGACCGTCCTGGCCGACGAACGTGTCGTTGAGCCACGCGACGACAACGGCGAACATCACCAGTGCGTCGGGCAACAGAGCAGTCATAGGGGCGTTTTGCATGGTCTTTAAATTCCTCCGCTCGGCGTTACTGAGGCAACGGCAGCTTCGACTGCGCAACGTGGGAGAGGAGGTTTTCCACGGATACGTGCATCACATCGGTAAAGGGCTTCGGATACAGGCCCATGAACAGCGTCAGTGCGGCGAGCACTGCCAGCATGAAAAACTCGCGACGGCCGATGTCCAGCAGGCTCTTAACGTGATCGTTGGCGATCGCGCCGAAGTACACGCGCTTGTACATCCACAGCGTGTAGGCCGCGCCGAGAATCAGCGTGACCGCCGCACCGCCCGCGATCCAGAAGTTGTACTGGACGGCAGCCAGAATCACCATGAACTCGCCGACGAAACCGGAGGTGCCCGGCAAGCCGCAATTGGCCATCGCGAACAGCATCACGAATGCCGCGAATTTCGGCATCACGTTGACGACGCCGCCGTAATCGGCGATCTGACGCGAGTGCATGCGGTCGTACAGCACGCCGATGCTCAGGAACATCGCGCCCGACACGAAACCGTGCGAGATCATCTGCACGATCGCGCCTTCCGCACCGAGCTGGTTGAAGATGAAGAAGCCGAGCGTGACGAAGCCCATGTGCGCGATCGACGAGTACGCGACCAGCTTCTTCATGTCGGCCTGCACCATCGCGACCAGACCGATGTAGATCACCGCGATCAGCGACAGCGTGATAACGACGGGCGCGAGGAAATGGCTTGCGTCCGGCGTGATCGGCAGCGAGAAGCGCAGGAAACCGTATGCGCCCAGCTTCAGCATGATCGCCGCCAGCACGACCGAGCCGCCGGTCGGCGCTTCCACGTGGGCATCAGGCAACCACGTGTGCACCGGCCACATCGGCACCTTCACCGCGAAGGCCAGGAAGAACGCTATGAAGATCAGCACCTGTGGCGTCATCGCGATCTGCGCGTGTTGCCACGTGGCGAGGTCGAACGTGCCGGTTTCGATGTACAGGTACAGCAACGCGACCAGCATCAGCAGCGAGCCCATCAACGTGTACAGGAAGAACTTGAACGCCGCGTACACGCGATTCGCCCCGCCCCACACACCGATGATGATGTACATCGGGATCAGCGTCGCTTCGAAGAACACGTAGAACAGCATGCCGTCGGCCGCGCTGAACACGCCGACCATGATGCCCGACAGGATCAGGAACGCGGCGAGGTACTGCGCGACGTTCTTCGTGATCACTTCCCACGCGGAGATCACCACGATCACCGTGATCAATGCGGTCAGCACGACGAACCACATCGAGATGCCGTCGACACCCAGGTGGTATGTGATGTGGAAGCGCTCGATCCAGCTCGCCTGTTCGACGAACTGCAGATCGGCGGTGCTCGAATCGAAACCGGTGATCAGCGGGATCGTCACGAGGAAGCTGACGACCGAGCCGATCAGCGCAATCCAGCGCGCGGGAGCCGGGTTCCGGTCGGAACCGATAGCCAGGACCAGGAGACCGACGAGGATCGGTAACCAGATCGCGATGCTGAGAATCGGATAAGCGTGCATTAGTGTCCCTCGCCTTATTTGCCGCCGAGCGTTACAAACAGGGTCAGGAGCCCCAACATGCCGATAATCATGGCGAACGCGTAGTGGTAGATGTAGCCGGACTGGAGGAACCGGATCACGCCGGCGAACCAGCCGATAAAGCGTGCGCTGCCGTTGACGATGCCGTCGATCACGACGACGTCGCCTTCCTTCCAGAGCCCACGGCCAATTGCCACGGCGCCCCGCGCAAACACGACTTCGTTGATCTTGTCCATGTAGTACTTGTTATCGAGCAACGTGTAGATCGGGCCGAATGCGCGTTTGATCACAGCCGGCAGGTCCGGACGAACCAGGTACAGGAACCACGCGACCACCACGCCCGCGAGCGCCAGCCAGACCGGCAGACCCGCAACCGAGTGCAGACCCATCGACGCCCAGCCCTGGAATTCATCGGCCATCTCGTGCAGCGCCGGATGGTTTTCGCCGATGTAGATCACCTTGTCGAACGCCACGCCATGCTGGAAGAAGTCGCCGAACAGCATCGGACCGACGCCGATCGCGCCGATCACCACCGACGGGATCGCCAGCAGCACCAGCGGCAGCCACACCACCCACGGCGTTTCATGCGGCTCGTGTGCGTGGTCGTCGTGGCCGTGGCCATGGGCGTCGTGGCCGTGCGCGCCATGTGCATGCGCTGCGGCTTCCGCGCCCATCGGCGATTCCGGATGCTTCGGATCGCGGAAACGCTCCTTGCCGTGGAACACCATGAAGTACATACGGAACGAATACAGCGCTGTGACGAACACGCTCGCCACCACCGCGAAGTATGCGAAACCCGAACCCGGAAGATGCGACAGCTTCACTGCGTCGATGATCGAGTCTTTCGAGTAGAAGCCCGAGAAGAACGGCGTGCCGATCAGCGCCAGCGAACCGATCAGCGACGTGATCCACGTGATCGGCATGTACTTGCGCAGGCCGCCCATGTTGCGCATGTCCTGGTCGTGGTGCATGCCGATGATCACCGAACCCGCGCCGAGGAACAGCAGCGCCTTGAAGAACGCGTGCGTCATCAGGTGGAACACGGCGACGGAATAAGCCGACGCGCCGAGCGCGACCGTCATGTACCCGAGCTGCGACAGTGTGGAATAAGCCACTACGCGCTTGATGTCGTTCTGGACGATCCCGAGGAAGCCCATAAACAGCGCGGTAATCGCGCCGATGACCATGACGAACGACAGCGCCGTATCCGACAGTTCGAACAGCGGCGACATGCGCGTAACCATGAAGATACCCGCCGTCACCATGGTTGCTGCGTGAATCAGCGCCGAAATCGGCGTCGGGCCTTCCATCGAGTCCGGCAGCCAGACGTGCAGCGGGAACTGCGCCGACTTACCCATCGCGCCGATGAACAGGCAAATGCAGGCCACCGTCAGCAGACCCCAGTCCGTGCCCGGGAACGTCAACGCGGCGAGTTCGGTGCGCTTCGCGAAGACGTCGCCGTAGTTCATCGAACCGGCGAACGCGAACAGCAGGCCGATACCGAGCAGGAAGCCGAAATCGCCGATACGGTTCACGATGAACGCCTTCATGTTCGCGTAGATCGCGGTCGGACGCGTGAAGTAGAAACCGATCAGCAGGTACGACACCAGGCCCACCGCTTCCCAGCCGAAGAACAGCTGCAGGAAGTTGTTGCTCATCACGAGCATCAACATCGAGAACGTGAACAGCGAGATGTACGAGAAGAAGCGCTGGTAGCCGTCGTCGTCGGCCATGTAGCCGATCGTGTAGACGTGCACCATCAGCGACACGAAGGTCACCACGCACATCATCATCGCCGTCAGCGAGTCGACCAGGAAGCCAATTTCGAATTGTGTCTTGCCGATCGCCATCCATTGATAGACGGTCGCGTTGAAGCTTGCGCCATCCATGACCTGGAAGAACACGATGGCCGAGAGAATGAACGAGATCGCGACGCCGAGGATCGTGACCGAATGCGCACCGGCTCGCCCTACCGCTTTCCCGAACAGCCCTGCAACCAGGCAACCGGCGAGCGGTGCCAGCGGGATCGCCAACAACAGGTTTTCATTGAGTATCGTGGACATAACCGCTTTTCCTGAAATTAACCTTTGAGCTGATCGAGATCCTCGACATTGATCGTGTCGAGACTACGGAACAGGGTCACCAGAATCGCCAGGCCGATCGCCGCTTCCGCCGCTGCAACCGTCAGCACGAAGAAAACGAAGATCTGGCCATGCACGTCGCCGAGATAATGCGAGAACGCGACGAAATTGGTGTTCACCGCGAGCAGCATCAGTTCGATCGCCATCAGGATGATGATGACGTTTCGGCGGTTCAGGAAAATGCCGACGACGCTGATCGCAAACATGATCGCGCCGAGGACAAGGTAATGGGCAAGGGTCAGCATGATTTCTATCTCCTGTCCGCTCAGCTGTTTTTAGCAGGGGCCGATTCGGCCGCTGCCGCCGCTGCGGCGGCTTCTTCTGCCGCGACGGTTGCCGCGGTTTTCTCCGACGCCATCTTCACGATGCGTACCCGGTCCTGCGCACGTACCTTGACCTGCGCGCTGACGTTCTGACGCTTGCTGTCCTTCTTGTGGCTCGTGGTCAGCGCGACTGCCGCGATGATCGCCACCAGCAGCACGAGGCCGGCGATTTCGAACGCGAAGATGTAGTCGGTGTAGATGACCTTGCCGATCAGACGCGTGTTCGACCAGTCGCCCATACCGTTCGCGGCCGCGGTGGTATCGCGCAGCGCCGTACCCGTCGCGCCGTAGCCGTGCCACAGGATCAGCGCGGTTTCGATCACGATGATCGCACCCACCAGCGTGGCCATCGGCACGAAGCGTTTGAAGTCCTTGCGCAGCACGTCGAGATTGATGTCCAGCATCATCACGACGAACAGGAACAGCACCATCACCGCGCCGACGTAGACCAGCACCAGCAGGATCGCCAGGAACTCGGCCTCCAGCAGCATCCAGATCGCGGCTGCGTTGAAGAACGCCAGCACCAGAAACAGTGCGGACGCCACCGGGTTGCGCGAGGTGATCACCTTCAGCCCCGAGACAACCAGGAGCAGCGCGAAGATGTAGAACAGTACGGTCGTGAATTCCATGATTACCGGTTCATCGTTAGGCCATCGTCAGGCATTGTTCTTTGGCACGCGTACTTGGCAAAGCGGGCGAAACAGCCCGAACTGCCGCACAGGTGCGCCGTGCCGCGGCGTTCAGACCGCGGCGCTCGGCCCGACAACAGGCCGTGTTACTGCGTTTACTGCTGCTTTTACTGCTGCTTTTACTGCACTAACAGAGAAGCGCTTCAACGATACGGTGCGTCGGCTGCCTTGTTCGCAGCGATCTCCGCTTCGTAGCGATCGCCGACGGCCAGCAGCATGTCTTTCGTGAAGTACAGGTCGCCGCGTTTCTCGCCGTGATACTCGAGAATGTGCGTCTCGACGATCGAATCGACCGGGCAGCTTTCTTCGCAGAAACCGCAGAAGATGCACTTGGTCAGGTCGATGTCGTAGCGCGTCGTGCGGCGCGTGTTGTCCGCGCGCGTTTCCGACTCGATCGTGATGGCGAGCGCCGGGCACACCGCTTCGCACAGCTTGCAGGCGATGCAGCGCTCTTCGCCGTTTTCATAGCGGCGCAGCGCGTGCAGACCGCGAAAACGCGGCGAGATCGGGGTCTTCTCTTCCGGGAACTGCACCGTCACCTTGCGCTGGAACGCATAGCGTCCGGTCAACGCGAGGCCCTTGAGCAGTTCCGTCAGGAAGAAGGTCTTGAAAAAGTTTTGGATTGCGGTCATGGGTTCATCCGCCTTTTAATTCCAGATGTTCAACGGCGACATGATCCAGAAGCCGACTACCACCAGCCACACCACGCAGACCGGAATGAAAATCTTCCAGCCCAGACGCATGATCTGGTCATAGCGGTAGCGCGGGAACGTGGCGCGCGCCCAGATGAACACCGACAACAGCAAGAAAACCTTGGCGACGAGCCATACGATGCCCGGGATAAACGACAGGAAGCCGAACGGTGCGCTCCAGCCGCCGAGGAACAGGGTTGCAGCCAAGGCCGAGATCACGATCATGTTGATGTACTCGGCGAGGAAAAACAGCGCGAACGCCATCCCCGAGTAGTCGATCATGTGGCCTGCGACGATTTCCGACTCGCCTTCCACCACGTCGAACGGGTGACGGTTCGTTTCGGCGATGCCCGAGATGAAATACACGACGAACATCGGCAACAGCGGCAGCCAGTTCCACGACAGGAAGTTCAGGCCGTGCGACGCGAAGAAGCCGTGCTCCTGCGAATTGACGATGCCCGACAGGTTCAGCGTGCCCGCCGTCATCAACACGACGACGAGCGCAAAGCCCATCGAGATTTCATACGAGACCATCTGCGCCGCAGCGCGCATCGCGCCGAGGAACGCGTACTTCGAGTTCGACGCCCAACCGGCCAGAATCACGCCGTACACACCGATCGACGAGATCGCCATCGCGTACAACAGACCCGCGTTGATGTCGCCGAGCACCGCGCCGGCCTGGAACGGAATCACCGCCCACACCGCGAAGGCCGGCACCACCACCATGATCGGCGCGATCAGGTAAATCCAGCGGCTCGCCTGGGCCGGCTGAATCACTTCCTTCAGCAAGAGCTTCAGCACGTCGGCGATCGGCTGCAAGAGACCTGCGGGGCCGACGCGGTTCGGGCCGAGACGCACGTGCATCCAGCCGATCAGCTTACGCTCCCACAGAATCAGGTAAGCCACGCACAGCAGGATCACGACGGCCACCACCAGGATGCGCACCAGTGCCCACACCGTGGGCCATGCCACACCGAGAAGCTGGGTGCCGCCCGAGTTGATCGTATCGAACAAGCTCATTTACGCCTTCTCCACCAGCAGTTCACCGAACAGGCTGCCCAGCGCCGCACCGGCAGGCGTAGCCGCCGATACGCGGACGACCGTCTCCGCAAGATTTGCGTCGCGCACGGCCGGCAACTGCACCGATTGCTCGCCCTGGCGCACGCGCACGGCGTCGCCTTCTTTCAAACCCAGTTTGTCGAACAGCGCGGCCGGCAATCCGACCGAATTCGCCGCGCGTGCCGCCGCGGTGAGATGCAGCGATTGCGCGCGGCGCACCAGCGCGTCGGCGTGATAGATCGGCACGTTGGCGATCCGCTCGAACCTGCCTTCCGCCGCCTTCACCGACTTGCCGCGTGCAACCGCGACGCCGGTCTTGTTGGACAGGCGCGAGCTCAGGTCGCCGTCGCCCAGCACGGCGTTGCGCACTTCTTCCGCCGTGTCGAACTCGAAACCCGGCGCGCCGAGCAGGCTGCCCAGCACGCGCAATACCTTCCATGCCGGACGCGCGTCGCCCAGCGGACGCACCACGCCGTTGAACGTCTGCACCGTGCCTTCGGCGTTGACGAACGTACCAGCCGTTTCCGTGAACGGCGCGATCGGCAGCAGCACATCGGCGTATTCGGCGCCGATCTGGAACGGCGACATCACCACGACCATTTCAGCCTGTTTCAGCGCGGCCAATGCCTGCGCCGGATTGGCCGTGTCGAATTCCGGCTCGACGTTCAGCAAAACATAACCCTTGCGCGGCTGCTCGAACGCTTCGCGAGCATTCAGACCGCCCTCGCCCGGCAGCGCGTTCACGAGATGCGCGCCGACCGTGTTGGCCGCTTCGGTGAGGAAGCCCAGCGTCGCGCCGGTCGCGTCGGCAATCCACTGCGCGGCCGCATGAATGACTGCGAAGTCCGGGTGACGGACCGCGCTGTTGCCGAGCAGCACGAGACGGCGTTCGCCCGTGGCTAGCGACTTCGCGACCTGCTTGTGAGCGTCGGTCGGCTGCGTGCCGCCGAATGCTTCCGGCAACGCCACACTGTTGGCTTCCGACACTGCGCCCGCAATGCCCGCCAGCGCGTCGAGCCATGCCGACGGTGCCGCGACCACGCGTTGCGCCTGCGGAATCAGTGCGTCATCGCTGGTGGACTGCAGGAGCGTGAGCTTCGCGCCGCTCTTCGCCGCCTGACGCAGGCGCGCTGCGAACAGCGGATGATCGCGGCGCAGATCCGAACCGATCACCAACGCGGCGTCGACGTTCGACAGATCGGCGATGGACGTGCCGAGCCACGGCGCACCGTTGACGGGCGCGGAGAAGTCCGACTGGCGCAGACGGAAGTCGACGTTCGGCGTACCGACCGCCTGCGCGAGCTCCTTGAGCAGGAACAGTTCTTCGACCGTGCTGTGGGCGCTGCCGAGCGCGGCCAGGGCGTTCGCGCCATGGTCGCCCTTGATGCCCTTCAGGCCCTTGACCACGTACTCGAGCGCGGTCTGCCAGTCGGTTTCGACCCACTGACCGCCTTGCTTGAGCATCGGATGCGTCAGACGCTCGGGGCTGTTCAGGCTTTCATACGAGAAGCGGTCCTTGTCCGAGATCCAGCATTCGTTGATGGATTCGTTTTCGAACGGCAGAACACGCATCACGCGGTTGTTCTTGACTTGCACCACGAGGTTCGCGCCGACGGAATCGTGCGGGCTCACCGACTTGCGGCGCGAGAGCTCCCATGTGCGGGCGCTGTAACGGAACGGCTTGCTGGTCAGCGCGCCGACCGGGCACAGGTCGATCATGTTGCCCGACAGTTCGGAGTCGACCGTCTTGCCGACGAACGACGTGATTTCCGAATGCTCGCCACGACCCAGCATGCCGAGTTCCATTACGCCGGCGATTTCCTGACCGAAGCGCACGCAACGCGTGCAGTGGATGCAGCGCGACATCTCTTCCATCGAGATCAGCGGGCCGACGTTCTTGTGGAACACCACGCGCTTTTCTTCGCTGTAGCGCGATGCCGACTTGCCGTAACCCACGGCCAGATCCTGCAGCTGGCATTCGCCACCCTGGTCGCAGATCGGGCAATCCAGCGGGTGGTTGATCAGCAGGAATTCCATCACGGCTTGCTGGCCCTTCACGGCCTTGTCCGACTTGGTGCGCACGATCATGCCCGCCGACACCGGCGTCGCGCATGCAGGCACGGCCTTCGGCATCTTCTCGACATCGACGAGACACATCCGGCAGTTGGCCGCAATCGACAGCTTCTTGTGATAGCAGAAGTGAGGAATGTACGTGTCGACCTTATGCGCAGCCTGGATCACCATGCTGCCTTCAGGCACCTCTACTTTCTTGCCGTCTATTTCAAGTTCAACCATGATGGTCAATCTTCCTTAACCTGTTACCGCTCAATCGTTCCTGTTCATCGCCCGCTTTCAGGCGATGAATCCCGCGGTTGACGTGTTCGTCTGGTGGGTAGCTAGTCAGCCATTCAGCTGGTCAACTCACGCAGCTACTGTTTCCGACGCCGCCGCCGCGCCGGCATGACCGCCGACGAGGCAATGCTTGTGGGCGACGTGATATTCGAATTCGTCCCAGTAGTGCTTGAGCATGCCGCGAACCGGCATGGCCGCTGCATCGCCGAGCGCGCAAATGGTGCGACCCATGATGTTTTCCGCGACCGAGTTCAGCAGATCCAGATCTTCCGGACGGCCGAGCCCATGCTCGATACGATGTACGACGCGGTACAGCCAGCCCGTGCCTTCGCGGCAAGGCGTGCATTGACCACACGATTCTTCGTAATAGAAATACGACAGCCGCAACAGCGAGCGCACCATGCAACGCGTCTCGTCCATCACGATGACCGCGCCAGACCCGAGCATCGAACCAGCCTTGGCGATCGAGTCATAGTCCATGTCGGTGTGCATCATCATCTCGCCCGGCACCACGGGCGCCGACGAGCCACCGGGAATCACGGCCTTGATCTTCTTGCCGCCGCGGATGCCACCGGCGAGTTCCATCAGCGTCGCGAACGGAGTGCCGAGCGGAATTTCATAATTGCCCGGACGCTCGACGTCGCCAGCGACCGAGAAAATCTTCGTGCCGCCGTTGTTCGGCTTGCCAATTTCGAGGTAATTCTGCGGACCGATCGCGAGCAGGAACGGCACTGCCGCGAACGTCTCGGTGTTGTTGATCGTGGTGGGCTTGCCATACACGCCGAAGCTCGCCGGGAACGGCGGCTTGAAGCGCGGCTGGCCTTTCTTGCCTTCCAGCGATTCGAGCAACGCGGTTTCTTCGCCGCAGATGTAGGCACCGTAACCGTGGTGCGCATGCAGTTCGAACGAGAAGCCCGAACCCATGATGTTCTCACCGAGGAACCCGGCGCGGCGCGCTTCGTCCAGCGCCTGTTCAAAGCGTTTATAGACTTCGAAGATTTCGCCGTGGATATAGTTGTAGCCGACCGTAATGCCCATAGCGTACGCGCCGATCGCCATACCTTCGATCAGCGAGTGCGGATTGAAGCGCAGGATATCGCGGTCCTTGAACGTGCCCGGTTCGCCTTCGTCCGAATTGCAGACGAGGTACTTCTGGCCCGGGAACTGACGCGGCATGAAGCTCCACTTCAAACCGGTCGGAAAGCCGGCGCCGCCACGGCCGCGCAGACCCGACGCCTTGACGTCCGCGATCACCTGCTCGGGCGGAATCTTTTCTTCCAGAATGCGGCGCAGCTGGGCGTAACCGCCGCGCGCCACGTAGTCTTCGAGATGCCAGTTGTCGCCGTTCAGGCCGGCGAGAATCAGCGGTTTGATGTGACGATCGTGTAAAGACGTCATTTCGAAAGTTCCTCGAGCAGCTGGTCGATCTTCTCGCGGCTCATGAAGCTGCACATGCGATGGTTGTTCACCAGCATCACCGGCGCGTCGCCGCACGAACCCATGCACTCACCTTCTTTCAGGGTGAACTTGCCGTCGGGCGTGGTCTCGCCGAAGTCGATGCCGAGCTTCTGCCTCAGGTATTCGGCGGCGCTGTCGGAACCGCCGTCCGGGCCGAGCTGGCAAGGCAGGTTCGTGCAGAGCGTGATCTTGTATTTGCCGACCGGCGAGGTCTCGTACATCGTGTAGAAAGTAGCCACTTCCTGCACGGCGACTGCCGGCATGCCGAGATAGTCCGCGACGAACTGCATGAGTTCAGGCGACAGCCAGCCATGCTCTTCCTGAGCAGTGGCCAGCGCCGACATCACGGCGGACTGTTTCTGATCGGCGGGATACTTCGCGATCGCACGATCGATTTCTTTCAGGCCTTCAGCTGAGATCATTTTCAGACACGACTCTTTCAATTCCTACCGAACGAAAACCCGTCGCTCACATCATGCTGCGACAGACCCGGCGTTCCTTTGCTTGACGCGCGCTTCGGTGCAACCTGAAGCAGCGCGCCGATGAATATGTCCTAGCGATCCACTTCGCCGAACACGATGTCCTGCGTGCCGATGATCGTCACGGCGTCGGCGATCATGTGACCGCGCGCCATTTCGTCCAGCGCGGACAGATGCGCATAGCCCGGTGCGCGGATCTTCAGACGATACGGCTTGTTCGCGCCGTCCGAGATCAGGTAGATGCCGAACTCGCCCTTCGGATGTTCGACAGCGGCGTACGCCTCGCCTTCGGGAACGTGGAAGCCTTCCGTGAACAGCTTGAAGTGGTGAATCAGCTCTTCCATGTTCGATTTCATGCCGACGCGCGACGGCGGCGCAATCTTGTGATTATCGATCATCACCGGGCCCGGATTCTTACGCAGCCATTCAATGCACTGTTTCACAATGCGCGTGGATTGGCGCATTTCTTCGACGCGCACCAGATACCGGTCATAACAGTCGCCATTCACGCCGACCGGAATGTCGAAGTCGAGCTTGTCATAGACTTCGTACGGTTGCTTCTTGCGCAGATCCCACTCGATACCCGAGCCGCGCAACATCGCACCGGTCATGCCGAGTTGCAACGCGCGTTCCGGGCTGACCACGCCGATGCCGACCAGGCGCTGCTTCCAGATGCGGTTGTCGGTAAGCAGCGTTTCGTACTCGTCGACGCATTTCGGGAAACGCGTGAAGAAGTCGTCGATGAAGTCCAGCAGCGAACCCTGACGGTTCTCGTTCATCTTCGACAATGCCTTCGCATTGCGGATCTTCGAAGCCTTGTACTGCGGCATTGCATCCGGCAGATCGCGATAGACGCCGCCCGGACGATAGTAGGCCGCGTGCATCCGCGCGCCGGACACCGCTTCGTACACGTCCATCAGATCTTCGCGTTCGCGGAACGCATACAGGAACACCGCCATTGCGCCGACGTCGAGCGCGTGCGCTCCGATCCACATCAGGTGGTTCAGCACGCGCGTGACTTCGTCGAACATCACACGGATGTATTGCGCGCGCACCGGCACGTCGATGCCGAGCAGCTTTTCGATCGCCATCACGTAGCCGTGCTCGTTGACCATCATCGACACGTAGTCGAGACGGTCCATGTACGGCACGGACTGGATGAACGTCTTGGTTTCGGCGAGCTTTTCAGTCGCTCGATGCAGCAGACCGATGTGCGGATCGGCGCGCTGGATGACTTCGCCGTCGAGTTCGAGCACGAGGCGCAGCACACCGTGCGCCGCCGGATGCTGAGGACCGAAGTTGAGCGTGTAGTTCTTGATCTCTGCCATGGCGTTCTCTTAGTGTTTCAGACCGCCATAGCGATCCTCGCGGATCACGCGCGGCGTGATTTCCCGCGGCTCGATCGTCACAGGCTGATAGACGACGCGCTTCTCTTCCGGGTCGTAACGCATTTCGACGTAACCGGAGACAGGGAAATCTTTACGGAACGGATGACCGATAAAACCGTAGTCGGTCAGGATGCGGCGCAGGTCCGGGTGGCCTTCGAAGACGATGCCGTACAGGTCGAATGCTTCGCGCTCGTACCAGTTGACCGAATTCCAGATTTCGACGACGGAAGGCAGGATCGGCACTTCGTCGTCCGGTGCGAACACGCGCAGACGCAAACGCCAGTTGTTCTGCACCGACAACAAATGCAGAACGGCCGCGAAACGCGGACCGTCATAAGCGCCGTCGGCATACGTCTGATAGTCGACACCGCACAGGTCCACGCACTGCTCGAAACCGAGCGAGCGGTCGTCACGCAGACGCGTTGCCACGTTGAGGTAGTCGCTTGCCTTCACGACGATAGTCAACTCACCGATTGCCTCGGTAGTGCTCAACAGGAGGCCGCCAAAGGCCGCCTCGAGGTTCGCTTTCAAGGTCTCGAGTTTGCTTGCCATATTGTGGGGAGAAGGCGTTGGCCTTATTGACGGGCGATGGTGTTGGTGCGGCGAATCTTGGCCTGCAACTGGATCACGCCGTACACCAGCGCTTCTGCAGTTGGCGGGCAACCCGGCACATAGACGTCGACCGGCACGATCCGGTCACAGCCGCGCACTACCGAATAGGAGTAGTGGTAATAGCCGCCGCCGTTCGCGCATGAACCCATCGAGATCACCCAGCGCGGCTCGGCCATCTGGTCGTAGACCTTGCGCAGAGCGGGCGCCATCTTGTTGCACAGCGTGCCGGCGACGATCATCACGTCCGACTGACGCGGACTCGGACGAAACACCACGCCGAAGCGGTCGAGGTCATAACGGGCAGCACCCGCATGCATCATCTCGACCGCGCAGCACGCAAGACCGAACGTCATCGGCCACAACGAGCCGGTGCGCGTCCAGTTGATCAGTTTGTCTGCCGTAGTGGTGACAAACCCTTCCTTCAAGACCCCTTCGATACTCATTTGCTTTCCACTCCAGACAGGGCGGCAAGCCTTGGCCACCCACGCAAACCGGCGATAAATCCATCATTCCCAGTCGAGGCCGCCTTTCTTCCAGATATAGGCAAAGCCCAGCAGGAATTCGAGCAGGAAAATCATCATTGCCATGAAGCCGGGCCAGCCGATATCGCGCAAGGCCACGCCCCACGGGAACAGGAACGCGGTTTCAAGGTCGAAAATGATGAAGAGAATGGCGACGAGGTAATAGCGCACGTCGAACTTCATGCGCGCGTCTTCGAACGCTTCGAAGCCGCACTCGTACGGTGCGTTTTTCTCGGTATCGGGCCTGTTGGGACCAAGAATCTTGCCGATACTGACCAGCGCTACGCCTAAACCGGTGCCTACAATGAGGAACAACAAGACGGGGAAATAGGCTGCGAGGTTCAAGACTATCCTCAATCGGTTGGTTCTGAGTGCCGTCAGGAGCATAGCACTCCTGACGCGAAATCACTTCCGAAACGCACATGCCGCAAACCCAACACAAGCCGTGCCCTGAAAGTGAAAATGCCAGCCGAAGCGAAGCAAGCGGCTGGCATTTAGATAACATTTTGGTGCCGACGGCGAGACTCGAACTCGCACAGCTTTCGCCACTACCCCCTCAAGATAGCGTGTCTACCAATTTCACCACGTCGGCACTGCATGCAATCCGGGAAAACAACTTGTAAAACCCGCGAATCGCTTCAAGACTTGAATTGTAACTTGTCTAAACAGTTTGTTCAACGCACAAAAGGCACTTTGAACGAAAATTTATTTCGGCACGTCAGTCGAGGGGACCGACGCAGCCGATGCCGGCGACGCAGCCAGCGGCGCCGATCCAGCGACCGGCGCGGAAGCTGCGGATGCGGCAGCCGGGGCGGTCACCGCCGTGCCCAGCACGCCTGCGGAAGGCTTCGAGCGATACGCGCCGAGATAAGTGAGCGCCAGCGTCGTGACAAAAAACACCGCCGCGAGCACCGCCGTGGTACGCGACAAAAAGTTGGCCGAGCCGGTTGCGCCGAACAGACTGCCCGATGCGCCGCTGCCGAAAGCAGCGCCCATATCGGCGCCTTTGCCGTGCTGCAGCAAGACAAGGCCAATGACCCCGAGTGCCGACAACAGCTGAACGACGATAATCAATGTTTTCAAATACAGCATCACACTCACCTGAGTCTTTATTTAACCGCGCCACACACAACGTGTTTCGCGGGATGGGGTCATCCTCGCCGAGGCGTCCTGCTTAACCGGCGACGCTGGTTGCGGCCGCCGCCTTGCAGATCGCCAGGAAATCCTGGTCCTTCAACGACGCGCCGCCGATCAGACCGCCGTCGATATCCGATTGACGGAACAATTCTTCCGCATTTTCCGGCTTCACGCTGCCGCCGTACAACAGCAGCACATCCGCCACCGCTTTGCCCTTTGCCGCCAGACGCGAACGCAGAAACGCATGAACTGCCTGCGCTTGGTCCGCGCTTGCGCTCTTACCGGTGCCGATCGCCCAGACCGGCTCGTAGGCGATGACCAGACGGGCCGCCTCCTGCACCGAGAGTTTCGCCAGCACTTCGTCCAGTTGCGCGCCGACCACCTGCTCGGTCGAACCGGCTTCGCGCTCTTCGAGCGTTTCACCCACACAGACGATCGGCATCAAACCCGCTTCCAGCGCGCGCTGCGTTTTGACCGCAACCAGTTCGGCGCTTTCGCGATGATAGGCTCGGCGCTCCGAGTGTCCGACGATCGCCAACGTGGCGCCGAAATCCGTCACCATCGGCGCAGCCACTTCGCCGGTATAGGCGCCGTGCGTGAACGCGGATACGTCCTGCACGCCCCACGCGACCGGACTGCCTTCCAGCAACGACTGAGTCTGCGCGAGATAGAGGCTCGGCACGCAGACGCCGACACGCACGTCGGCCGGCAGCTCGCCCGCGCCTCGTGCCACGGCCTGCAACAGCGTGACATTCGCGGCGAGACGCCCATGCATCTTCCAGTTACCGACTACCAGTTTGCCTCGTTGTTGTTTCGACATCGTCTCGTCTTGTTCCGTCTTGCCTGGCGGCGGACTTCGTTTGCGCTTACAGTCCGCCTTTCGGATTCATTCGGCGTGCGCAAAACGCGCAATTTTACTGCGTGGGGTGGATCGGGTCAAACTGACCGTGCCAACCCGGCCGCGTCAAGCGTCCTGACCCCAAGCCAGCACGATCTTGCCGACGTGCGTGCTGCTTTCCATCAACGCATGCGCGTCGGCGGCCTGCGCGGCCGGGAACACGCGGTGCACCACCGGCTTGATGCGGCCCGCTTCGAGATGCGGCCACACACGCTCTTTCAGCTGGGCGGCGATCTTCGCCTTGAATTCGATCGGCCGCGGACGCAGCGTCGAGCCGGTCACGGTCAAACGGCGGCGCAACACTTCGTTCAGGTTCAGTTCCGCTTTCGCGCCGCCCAGCAGGGCGATCAGCACGATGCGCCCACCCTCGGCCAAGGCCGTGAGTTCGCGCGGCACGTAGCTGCCCGCCACCATATCGAGGACCACATCGACGCCACGGTCGTTGGTCAGCGACTTGATCACTTCGACGAAATCTTCCGTTTTGTAGTTGATCGCCCGCTCGGCGCCCAACGCCTCGCACGCGCGGCACTTTTCATCCGAGCCGGCGGTAGCGAACACGCGAAAGCCGAGTGCGTGCGCAATCTGGATCGCCGTGACGCCGATGCCGCTCGAGCCGCCCTGCACCAACAGCGTTTCGTTCGGCGCGCCTTCGCCCTTGCCGAGCTGCGCACGGTCGAACACGTTGCTCCATACCGTGAAAAACGTCTCGGGCAACGAAGCCGCTTCGACATCCGACAAGCCCGTCGGCACCGGCAGACATTGCAGCAGCGGCGCGGCTGCGTATTCCGCGTAGCCGCCGCCGGCCAGCAACGCGCACACGCGATCGCCGACTTTCAGACCGAACGGGTTGTTCTTCTCGTCGATCGTGCCGCCGACGATCTCGCCCGCCACTTCCAGCCCCGGCAGATCCGACGCGCCCGGCGGCGGCGCGTAGCCACCCTTGCGCTGGAACACGTCCGGACGATTGATGCCGGACGCCGCCACCTTGATCAGCACCTCGCCCGCTTTTGGCTGCGGCGTGGGCCGCTCCGCCAGCTTGAGGACGTCCGGCGCACCGAATTCGGTGATTTCGATCGCTTTCATCTGCGTCAACTCCAAGATTGGATTGCGTTGCCTACCCTTGCGTACCCTTTTGCCCGTCGCGACAGACACGAATCGTCTGACCTGCGGCACAGCGCCCGATGCAAATAGAGTACCCGCTTGTCGGCGTTTGCATATGTGCGCAATGCAATCCACCCTGCACCCTGCATGAAAAACGGCCGGCGCGCATTCGCGCTGCCGGCCGTTGCCCCGCTACCGCATTACTGCGGCGACGGTTCGCCTTGCGGCGCGCCGTTCGCGGCGTCGTTCAGCAACGCCTTGGCCGACAAACGCACGCGGCCCTTCTCGTCCGTCTGGATGACCTTGACCTTCACTTGCTGGCCGTCCTTCAGGTAGTCGTTGATGTCCTTGATACGTTCGTTGGCGATCTCGGAGATATGCAGCAGACCGTCCTTGCCCGGCAGGATGTTCACGATCGCGCCAAAATCGAGCAGCTTGAGCACCGTGCCTTCGTACACCTGGCCCACTTCGACTTCCAGCGTGATGTTCTCGATACGCTTCTTCGCTTCGGCCATCCCTTCACTGCTCGTGCTCGCGATGGTGACGACGCCGTCGTCCGAAATATCGATCGTCGTGCCGGTTTCTTCAGTCAGCGCGCGGATCACCGAGCCACCCTTGCCGATCACGTCGCGGATCTTTTCCGGGTTGATCTTGATGGTGATCATGCGCGGTGCGAACTCCGACAATTGCGTGTTCGCGCCCGACACCGCCGAGGTCATCTTGCCGAGGATGTGCATACGGCCTTCCTTCGCTTGCGCGAGGGCGACCTGCATGATTTCCTTGGTAATGCCCTGGATCTTGATGTCCATCTGCAGCGCGGTCACGCCTTGCTCGGTGCCGGCCACCTTGAAGTCCATGTCGCCGAGGTGGTCTTCGTCGCCGAGGATGTCGGTCAGCACGGCGAAACGATTGCCTTCGAGGATCAGGCCCATCGCGATGCCCGCGACGTGCGCCTTCATCGGCACGCCGGCGTCCATCAGCGCGAGGCAGCCGCCGCACACCGAAGCCATCGACGACGAACCGTTCGATTCCGTGATTTCCGACACGACGCGGATCGAGTAGCCGAATTCGTCGGCGCTCGGCAGGCACGCAGCCAGCGCGCGCTTGGCCAGACGGCCGTGACCGATTTCACGGCGCTTCGGCGAACCGACGCGGCCCGTTTCGCCGGTTGCGAACGGAGGCATGTTGTAGTGGAGCATGAAGCGTTCGCGGTACTCGCCTTCGAGCGCATCGATGTTCTGCTCGTCGCCCTTCGTGCCCAGCGTGGCGACCACCAGCGCTTGCGTTTCGCCGCGCGTGAACAGCGCCGAACCGTGCGTACGCGGCAGCACGCCGGTACGGATTTCGATCGGGCGCACGGTGCGCGTGTCGCGGCCGTCGATACGCGGCTCGCCGTTCAGGATCTGCGTACGGACGATTTTCGCTTCGATGTCGAACAGCACGTTACCGACGGTGGCCTTGTCGGCCGCCACGGTGCCCGCTGCCGCCGCGTCTTCCTCGAGCTTGGCAGAGGTGGCTGCGTAGACTTCCTTCAGCTTGGTCGAGCGCGCCTGCTTGTCGCGAATCTGGTACACGGCGAGCAGATCGGCTTGCGCCAGTTCCGTCACGCGCGCGATCAGCGGCTCGTTCTTCGCTGCCGGTTGCCAATCCCACTCCGGCTTGCCGCCTTCGCGGACCAGCTCGTGGATCGCGTCGATCGCGATCTGCATCTGCTCATGACCGAACACCACGGCGCCGAGCATCAATTCTTCGCTCAGTTGCTGCGCTTCCGATTCCACCATCAGAACCGCACGTTCCGTACCGGCGACGACGAGGTCGAGTGCCGATTCCTTCATTTGCGGACGCGTCGGGTTCAACACGTATTCGTTGTTGATGTAGGCCACGCGCGCTGCGCCGACCGGGCCGTTGAACGGCAGACCGGAGACCGCCAGCGCCGCCGACGCGCCGATCAGCGCGGGAATGTCAGCGGGGACTTCCGGGTTCAGCGACAGCACGTGGATCACGACCTGAACTTCGTTGTAGAAGCCTTCCGGGAACAGCGGACGCAGCGGACGGTCGATCAGGCGCGAGATCAGCGTTTCGCCTTCCGACGGACGGCCTTCACGACGGAAGAAGCCACCCGGGATCTTGCCGGCGGCATAGGTCTTTTCGAGGTAGTCGACGGTCAGCGGGAAGAAGTCCTGACCCGGCTTGGCCGTCTTGGCGCCGACCACCGTCGCCAGCACGACGGTGTCTTCGACGTCGACGATCACCGCGCCGCTTGCTTGACGAGCGATTTCGCCGGTTTCGAGGCGAACGTTATGTTGTCCCCACTTGAACTCTTTGACGATCTTATTGAACATAGTCATTGCTTTTCCTCATCGTAATGCCGCGCGGACCAGAAGCGGCGCGGCAACGCCAGACCGGCGCCGCATGGGAAGAGTAGTGTTATGCCATTCCAGAGAATCACGCCCTACATCGGGTACGCGCGCGAACCGCTGGAATGACACAAAGCTCCGCCCTGAGGCCCGGCCGTGTTTCTGTTGTGCTGCCTGCTCTACTGCTTTGTTACTGCCTGGGTTACTGCAAGTACTGCTCTTTCCTGCACCCGCCGCATGAACTGGCACGCCACTGCGGAGCACAGGCGATGCGCGTCACATGAAGCGCACCGTGCAAAAACAAAATGCCTGTATCAGTGGAACTGACACAGGCATCTTGCTGAACGACTGGCCGATTACTTACGCAGACCCAGCTTCTCGATCAGGCTGCGGTAACGATCCGCGTCCTTGCCCTTCAGGTAGTCGAGCAGCTTGCGACGACGGCTCACCATGCGCAGCAGACCGCGGCGGCTGTGGTGATCTTTCGCGTGTGCCTTGAAGTGAACGGTCAGTTCGTTGATGCGGGTCGTGAGCAGCGCGACCTGAACTTCGGGGGATCCGGTGTCGTTAGCTGCGCGTGCGAATTGCGCAACGACTTCAGACTTCTTGCTTGTTTCAACTGCGGACATGTCGATTTCCTTAAGAACTAGACAGGCGGTCACGGAAGAAAGGCCGTGCCGTGGAATACCCCGTGTGACATACAAGCAGCCAGACAAATATGACAACCTGCTTCACAACGGGACGCGTATTGTAGCACAGCCCAATCCGGCGGCGAACCCCGCTGTGCCGGGCTGGATGCTGCGTGGCGCGTAACGCACGGCGCACCGCACGCCATCTCGTACGATCACGCACCGCGCGCAAGCGCGTCAGGGCCGCTGCATCTTGCAGACGGTGGGCAAGACGGTGCGCTCGGGCGGCAGCGCCAGCACCGTGCGAAAGCCGTAGCCGGAGCCTTCGTTGTCGAAACGCACGCCTGGCTTGCCGGCTTTGTCCATTTCCATCACGTACAGCGGCTGGATCAGCTGATGGTCGTCGGCGCGCATCCACGATGCGTGGAAGCCGTTGTCGAACCGGATGCCTTCCAGCGCGCGAGCGACCGCCGTCGGGTCCGCACTGCCGGCGCGGTTCATCGCCGCGGCCAAGGTTTCGATCATCAACGTCATGCGCAGCACCGGGTAATCGTCCTGCGCGGAGGGGAAACGGGTCCGGAACGCGGCGTACCACGCGTCGGAAGCGGCGCCGCCCGCGTTCGGATGCCAGTCGGCGACCGCGATCACGTGACCGACGCCGGCGTCGCCCAGCGCGGCCGGCGCACCGAGGCTGTTGCCGTAGAACGTGTAGAACTTGGTGTCGAGCCCCTGCTCGCGCGCTGCCTTGACGAGCAGCGTCAGGTCGTTGCCCCAGTTGCCCGTGATCACCGCGTCCGCGCCGCTCGCGCGGATCTTCGCGATATAGGGCGCGAAGTCTTTCACGCGGCCGATCGGATGAAACTCGTCGCCGACCACCGCGATATCCGGGCGTTTCGCCGCCAGCGCCGAACGCGCGAGGCTGCTGACATCATGGCCGAAGCTGTAATCCTGATTCAGCAGATATACCTTCTTCACCGCGCGGTCGCGCTGAATCACGTCGGCCAGCGCATCCATGCGCATGCCCGCGTGAGCGTCGAAGCGGAAGTGCCAGAAGCTGCAGTCGGCGTTGGTCAGCGCGGGGTCGTCGGCGGAATAGTTGAGCAACAGCGCGCGGTTGTCCGGCTCGCGGCGGTTCTGTTTGTCGATCGCGCCAATCAGCGCGGCTGCGACCGCCGAGCTGTTGCCCTGCATGATGTAGCCGATGTGGCGGTCGGCGGCCGCGCGCAGTTGCGTGAGCGCCTCTTCGGTGCTGCCCTTGCTATCCAGCACGACCAGTTCCAACGGATGCGCGCCGTCGGCGAGCTTCACGCCGCCGTGCGCGTTCACCTGCTCGACGCCGAAGCGCAGATTGCGCTCGACCGCCGCGCCCGCGTTCGCGAACGGGCCGGACATGCCTTCGATCAGCGCAAGCTGGATCGGCGCGGCGCCGGGTTTGCCAATCGGCCCGCTGGACGGGTTCGCCGCCGGGTTTGACGCCGGATTCATTGCAGCCCCGCCCGCCGCATAAGTCACCGCGGCCATCGAAATCGTTGCCAGTGCCGCTGCCGCCGCCCGTTGCCACATCGCCATCGTGATTGCCCCGCCTGAATCGTCGAAGCGCGGATCATAGGACGTACCGGACGGAATAAGCAAGCCAGCGTGGCCGTTACCCTACCAGGCGCGAAGGCCTGCACGAAGCGCGGATCTTTTACCGCAGCGCATGTCAAAATGCTGCGTCTCGATGATAAAAAACGCTACTCACACGCCATCGGAGGAATACATGTCGACCCCTCATCACTCCACGGCGGCCTCTATCCGAACGCCAGCCGCCGCACGTTTGCGCCGCGCGGCGCTCGCCTGTCTGAGCGCGCTGGCGCTGGCCGGCTGCGTGCAGCCCTGGCAGCAATACAGCCAGGGCGCGGACGAATCGACCATCATCGCGCGCCTCGGGCCGCCGCGCGAAAGCTACGATCTGCCTAACGGCGGCAAGCGGCTGATGTGGCCGACCCAGCCGATGGGCGAAACCACCACCGCCGCCGACATCGACGCAGCCGGCAAAATCGTCAACGTGCGCCAGGTGCTGCAGCCCAACGAGTTCTATCGAGCCGAAATCGGCAAATGGACCAAGAGCGACGTGCTGGTGAATTTCGGCCGGCCGGTCGAAACCGCGTACTTCCCGCTGATGAAGCGCGAGGTCTGGACCTATCGCTACCTGGAAGACAACGTCTGGTACATGATGTACAGCTTCTACTTCGACGAACAGGGCATCGTGCGGCTCACGCAAAAAACACCTGACCCGTTGCACGATCCGGATCGCCGCTCGTTGTTCTGAGCACCCGCCCGAACGCGATGCGCGACACGCGAGGCCGATGAGTTCATCGCGTGCGCGCGAAGCACGGCGCAGCAAAACAAAAGCCCCGCGCCTGCAACGGCACGGGGCTTTTTCAATTCCGATTCCGACAAACGCTCACGCAGTCGCGCCAGCGCAGCGCTCGCCTCACTCTTCACTCCGAGCGCTGCGGATTCAGCTTGTCCGCGTTCGAATACAGCTTGTTGAGCGCCGAGATATACGCCTTCGCGGAAGCCGCGACGATATCCGGATCGGTGCCCACGCCATTGACGATGCGTCCGCTTTTCGACAGCCGCACGGTCACTTCACCTTGAGCCTGCGTGCCGGTGGTGATCGCGTTGACCGAGTACAGCAGCAGTTCGGAACCGCTGCCCACTTCGGTTTCGATCGCATTGAGCGTCGCGTCGACCGGGCCGTTGCCGCGCGCTTCGCCGGTGATCTCCTTGCCATCCACCGAGAACACGACCTTCGCATGCGGCTGCTCGCCGGTCTCCGAATGCTGCGACAGCGCCACGAACTTGTAGTGCTCGCGCTCCTGCGCTTCAGCCGATTCCTCAGTGACGATCGCGATGATGTCCTCGTCGAAGATTTCGGACTTGCGGTCGGCGAGTTCCTTGAAACGCGCGAACGCGGTGTTCAGTTCCGCTTCGCTGTCGAGCGCGATGGCGAGTTCCTGCAAGCGCTGCTTGAACGCATTGCGGCCCGACAACTTGCCGAGCACGATCTTGTTCGCGCTCCAGCCCACATCTTCCGCGCGCATGATCTCGTAGGTGTCGCGCGCCTTCAGCACGCCGTCCTGGTGGATGCCGGACGCGTGCGCGAACGCGTTCGCGCCGACCACCGCCTTGTTCGGCTGCACGACGAAACCGGTGATCTGCGACACCAGCTTCGACGCCGGCACGATCTGTGTCGTATCGAGACCCAGCTCAAGGCCGAAGTAATCCTTGCGGGTCTTCACCGCCATCACGATTTCTTCGAGCGACGTGTTGCCCGCGCGCTCGCCGAGGCCGTTGATCGTGCACTCGACCTGGCGCGCGCCGCCGATCTGCACGCCGGCCAGCGAGTTCGCCACCGCCATGCCGAGGTCGTTATGACAATGCACCGAGAACACCGCCTTATGCGAGTTCGGAATGCGTTCGCGCAGCGACTTCACGAGCTGGCCGTACAGTTCCGGCACGCCGTAGCCGACCGTGTCCGCGATGTTGATGGTGGTCGCGCCCTCGGCGATCACCGCTTCCAGCACCCGGCACAAGAAGTCCATATCCGAACGGCTGCCGTCTTCCGGCGAGAACTCGACGTCGTCCGTGAACTTGCGTGCGAAACGCACCGCCAGCTTCGCCTGCTCGAACACCTGATCCGGCGTCATGCGCAGCTTCTTTTCCATATGCAGCGGCGACGTCGCGATGAACGTGTGGATGCGGAAATGATCGGCCGGCTTGAGCGCGTCGGCCGCGCGCTGGATATCCTTGTCGTTCGCGCGGGCGAGCGAGCAGATCGTGCTGTCCTTGATCAGGCCCGCGATCGTGTGAATCGAATCGAAGTCGCCGTTCGAGCTCGCCGCGAAGCCGGCCTCGATCACGTCCACTTTCATCCGTTCGAGCTGCTTCGCGATACGGATTTTTTCCTCTTTCGTCATCGACGCGCCGGGCGATTGCTCGCCGTCACGCAACGTGGTGTCGAATATGATCAGTTTGTCGGACATGTCGGGTCTCCTGGGGAGTCGTTCGGATGTGGGGATTGGATGTTGGAGTTCGGTGTTTGCGCCACCGCTGGCGACGCTCAACCGCAGACGAGGTAGGCCCAGGGCAAAACGACTAGCGGCGATCAGCGCGGCAGCCGCGCCAGTGTCAGCACCAGCACGCCAGCCGGTGCGCCGGCTTGTTGAGGCTCGCATGGCGGCTCAAAAGCGCACGTGAACACAGTCATCCGACGACTATAGCGGCATTCCCGCCGCCACGCAATTAGCGCCGGACCTGCCTCCGAGGCACCGTCCAGCGGGCTCGTCAAAAGAAAAAACGGCAGCCCGAAGGATGCCGTTTTTTCATGTCATTACAACGGTAGCCGACGCAGTCTGCTACCTGTCGTGCGCCACCGAACGGGCCGGATTCGCCCTGCCCCGCAACGCCTGATAGCCCCAGAACACGTAGCCGGACAGACCGTACAGCACGAACAGGCCGAACAGCATCAGCGGCGGATCGGACGACACCAGCACGAACGCGACCACCACCAGCAGGATCACGCCGAACGGCACGCGATGCCGCACGTCGAGTGCCTTGCCGCTATAGAACGGCGCATTCGACACCATCGTCACGCCGGCGTAGATGGTCAGCACGAACGCAACCCACGGCAGCCAGACCAGTTTTAGCGGCACGCGGTTGTCGGTGGCGAGCCACACGAATCCGGCGATCAGCGCCGCCGCGGCCGGGCTCGGCATGCCCTGGAAGAAGCGCTTGTCGACCACACCGATGTTCGTATTGAAGCGCGCGAGCCGCAACGCCGCGCCCGAGCAGTAGACGAAGGCCGCGAGCCAGCCCCAGCGGCCGAGGTCCTTCAGAATCCACTCGTACATCACGAGCGCGGGCGCCACACCGAACGACACCATGTCCGACAGGCTGTCGAACTGTTCGCCGAACGCGCTTTGCGTATGCGTCATACGCGCGACGCGGCCGTCCATGCCGTCGAGCACCATCGCCACGAAGATCGCGATGGCCGCGATCTCGAAGCGCACGTTCATCGCCTGCACGACGGCGAAGAAGCCGCAGAACAGCGCCGCCGTGGTGAAGGCGTTCGGCAGGAGATAAATGCCGCGCTTTCTCAGGAACTGCTGACGCTGTGCGCGCCGGCTCTCGACGACCGGCGACTCCGCCACGATCGGCTTGTTGCGGCGGAACGGACGTGGCAGCGGTCCGCTGTTACGGGGTCGACGCGGTTTGAATGCGGCCATTCGGAAACCTCCTGTGTGCCGCTTTTTAGAGTTCAGCGAGGATCGTGGACGACGCGGACACCTTTTCGCCGATCGACACACGCGGACGGCTGCCCACCGGCAGATACACGTCGACACGCGAGCCGAACCGGATGAATCCATAACGCTGACCACGGGTCAGCGGCTCACCCGCGCGCACGTAGCAAAGAATACGCCGCGCGATCAGGCCGGCGATCTGCACCGAGGTCACCGTCTGCCCGCCGGCCATTTCGATCACCACCGCATTGCGCTCATTTTCGAGCGATGCCTTGTCCACCGCGGCATTCAGATACGCGCCCGGGAAGTATTCGACCTTCGAGATCGCGCCATCCACCGGCGAACGCTGCGAGTGGACGTTGAAGACGTTCATGAACACGCTGATCTTCAGCGCTTCACGGTTCGCGTACGGATCATGCGCGGTTTCGACCGCGACGATGCGCCCGTCGGCCGGACACAGCACGGCGTTGGCCTGGGTGGGGATCGGGCGGGCCGGATCGCGGAAAAACTGCACGATGAAGATGAGGATCAGCCAGAACAGCCATGCAATGCCGAACCCCGCGAAGGCGTGAACCAGTAATGCAACGACGGCCGCGATGGCGATGAACGGCCAGCCTTCTCGCGCGATGATCGGATGAGGGTAATTCATGGATGGCTTCTGTTTTTTGTAAAACCGTAGGATAGCAAAAGCCGCCCAGGGTTCAGCACCCTTGGACGGCTTTTTGATTTGTCCGGCCGGTGCGCGAACGCGCCGAACCGGACTTCAGCGATGAAATCGCCAGGTAATCGCTTAGTTCTTCGACTGGTCGACCAGCTTGTTCTTCGCGATCCACGGCATCATCGCGCGCAGCTTCGAACCGACCTGTTCGATCTGGTGCTCGGCCGTCAGACGGCGGCGCGATTGCAGCGTCGGTGCGCCGGCCTTGTTTTCGATGATGAAGCTCTTTGCGTACTCGCCCGTCTGGATGTCGGTCAGCACGGCTTTCATCGCCTTCTTCGTTTCAGCCGTCACGATACGCGGACCCGTCACGTATTCGCCGTATTCAGCGTTATTCGAGATCGAGTAGTTCATGTTCGCGATGCCGCCTTCGTAGATCAGGTCGACGATCAGCTTCAGTTCGTGCAGGCATTCGAAGTACGCCATTTCCGGCGCGTAACCCGCTTCCACCAGCGTTTCGAAGCCGGCCTTGATCAGGTCGACCGTACCGCCGCACAGCACGGCTTGTTCGCCGAACAGGTCGGTTTCGGTTTCTTCGCGGAAGTTGGTTTCGATGATGCCGGCACGGCCGCCGCCGTTCGCCGCAGCGTACGACAGGGCGATGTCACGTGCTGCGCCCGACTTGTCTTGCGCAACTGCGATCAGGTGCGGCACGCCGCCACCCTGAGAGTAGGTGCCGCGAACCGTGTGGCCCGGTGCCTTCGGCGCGATCATGATCACGTCGAGGTCGGCACGCGGAATCACCTGACCGTAGTGAACGTTGAAGCCGTGCGCGAACGCCAGCGCTGCGCCTTGCTTGATGTTCGCGTGCACTTCTTTGGCGTACACGTCGGCGATCTGTTCGTCCGGCAGCAGCATCATGACGACGTCCGCGCCCTTGACGGCTTCCGCCACTTCCTTGACTTGCAGGCCGGCGTTCTCAGCCTTGCTCCACGATGCGCCGCCCTTGCGCAGACCGACCGTGATCTTCACGCCGCTTTCGCTCAGGTTCAGCGCGTGCGCATGGCCTTGCGAGCCATAGCCGATGATGGTGACCTGCTTGCCCTTGATGAGGGAGAGATCGGCGTCCTTGTCGTAGAAAACTTTCATGTCGGTTCCTTGGCTAGATTCGATGAATCAGTGAAATTCAAATACTGCGAATAGTGTGTTGCTGGCCGGGCTCGTCAGTCATTCATCAGGCGCGCCCGGCCGTTCGATCGAGACGTTTAATTGCGGCTGAAGCGCCGCGCGTCAAACCTTCAGAATGCGCTCGCCGCGACCGATGCCCGAGCTCCCCGTGCGGACCGTTTCGAGGATTGCCGTGGAGTCGAGCCCTTCGATGAAGGCGTCGAGCTTGTCGGCCGCCCCCGTCAGTTCGATCGTGTAGGTCTTTTCGGTGACGTCGATGATGCGGCCGCGGAAAATATCCGACATCCGCTTCATCTCCTCACGTTCCTTGCCGACCGCCCTCACCTTGATCAACATCAGCTCGCGCTCGATGTGGGCGCCCTCGGTAAGGTCGACCACTTTCACCACCTCGATCAGGCGGTTCAGATGCTTCGTGATCTGTTCGATCACGTCGTCCGAGCCAATGGAGACGATGGTCATGCGCGACAGCGAACGGTCTTCGGTCGGAGCCACCGTCAAGGTTTCAATGTTGTAGCCGCGTGCCGAGAAGAGACCGACCACGCGTGATAACGCGCCCGGTTCGTTTTCCAGCAGGACGGAAATGATGTGTCTCATGATTCGCTTCTTCCAGATGTTTGTCGATGTCTGCGAGCGGTGCGGCGCCGCTTCGTCCGCTTTCGCCCTTTATGGAGGCGCGCATGACGAAGCCAACGCTAGCAATACCGTCGTTATAGATCTTCCGAACCCATGAGCATCTCGGTGATGCCCTTGCCGGCCTGAACCATCGGCCAGACGTTTTCGGTCGGATCGGTCTGGAAATCGAGAAACACCGTGCGATCTTTCAGGCGCAGCGCTTCCTTCAACGCCGGCTCGACATCGGCCGTGCGTTCGATACGCATGCCGACGTGACCATACGCTTCAGCGAGCTTCACGAAGTCCGGCAGCGCGTCCATGTACGAATGCGAGTACCGCTTGCTGTATTCGATCTGCTGCCACTGTCGCACCATGCCCAGATAGCGGTTGTTCAGCGAAATGATCTTCACCGGCGTGTCGTATTGCTTACAGGTCGACAGCTCCTGGATGCACATCTGGATCGAGCCTTCGCCCGTGATGCAGAGCACGTCGTCGTCAGGGTGCGCCATCTTCACGCCCATCGCCGCCGGCAGGCCGAAGCCCATCGTGCCGAGACCGCCGGAGTTGATCCAGCGGCGCGGCTTGTTGAAGCGATAGAACTGCGCCGCCCACATCTGGTGCTGGCCGACGTCGGAACACACGAAGGCATTGCCGTCGGTCAGTTCCCACGCCTTTTCCACCACGTACTGCGGCTTGATGATGTCGCTCTTGCGGTCGAACTTCAGGCAGTCTTTCGCGCGCCAGGCTTCGATGTCCTTCCACCAGTCGGCGAGCGCCGCGGCGTCCGGGCCATGCTCGGCCGTCTGCAACTGCTCGATCAGTTCTTTCAGCACTTCCTTCACGTCGCCGACGATCGGAATGTCGACCTTGACGCGCTTGGAAATGGAAGAAGGATCGATGTCGATATGGATGATCTTGCGCGGACGCGACGCGAAGTGCGCCGGGTCGCCGATCACGCGGTCGTCGAAGCGCGCGCCGATCGCGATCAGCACGTCGCAGTGCTGCATCGCCATGTTGGCTTCGTACGTGCCGTGCATGCCGAGCATGCCGAGGAATTTTTTGTCGCTCGCGCGGTAGCCGCCCAGACCCATCAACGTGTTGGTGACCGGATAGCCGAGCAGGTCGGCGAACTGGTTCAGCTCACGCGACGCATCCGCGAGAATGATGCCGCCGCCGGTGTAGATGTACGGACGCCTGGCCGACAGCAACAGCGAGACCGCCTTGCGGATCTGGCCGGAGTGGCCCTTCGTGACCGGGTTGTACGAGCGCAGCGAGACGCTTTTGATCGGCTCGTACTGGCAAGGCGCTTTCGACACGTCTTTCGGAATGTCGATCAGCACCGGGCCGGGACGACCGGTACGGGCAATGTAGAAAGCTTTCTTGACGGTGGCGGCGAGATCGCGCACGTCCTTCACGAGGAAGTTGTGCTTCACGCAGGGACGCGTGATGCCGACCGTATCGCACTCCTGGAACGCATCCTGGCCGATCGCGGCAGTCGGCACCTGGCCGCTGATCACCACCATCGGGATCGAATCCATGTACGCGGTGGCGATGCCGGTCACCGCATTGGTGACGCCGGGGCCGGAGGTCACGAGGCATACACCGACCTTGCCGGTGGAACGCGCATACGCGTCGGCGGCGTGGACCGCGGCCTGCTCGTGGCGCACGAGGACGTGCTGGAATTTGTCCTGCTTGTACAGCTCGTCGTAAATGTAGAGTACCGAGCCGCCGGGATAGCCCCAGATGAACTCGACGTCTTCGTCGGCCAGTGCCTTCATGAGCACGGTAGCGCCGATAGAGTCGGCTTCCTGATGGGGGGTCGTATCCGACGTGGAGAATTCCGCGCTGGGCATATTCATTTATTCACCTTTCGAATTTTCGGCAAAAAATTGATCGGGTGCTCTCTGCCGGGCTTATGGCTCGGGTTCAAGCGGCGCGTCCAGTTGACAGGTGAGCTTCTTGGGCCACACCTCAATTGAGACAAGTCACTTATGTTGCGAACCAGCGAAGATATCTGCTGCCGCGCAAGTGGTCAAGCAAATATTGCCTTGGCGCCCTGCCCCCATCCAGATATTGACCACAATCGTGCCGAATCCTGTTATGTGGATGCAAGGTAGACCACGTTTCACCCCAGATCGCGCAAAAGTTTGTTAGCATCCGCGAGCTTTACGACATTTTTCGACCGATTACGCGCACGCTCGCTGCGCCGACCCCCAAACGGATGGCATCAGACAAGGAACTCGCCGATTTTCTGGCGGGCGTCGAAAGGCGCGCATTCAAGCAGACGGTCTACGCCGTGCGGGACGACGACGCCTCGCTCGACATCGTGCAGGACGCGATGATCAAGCTCGCCGAAAAATACGGCGACCGTCCGGCGGCCGAATTGCCGTTGCTGTTTCAGCGTATTCTGCAGAATGCGATGCACGACTATTTCCGTCGTGCCAAAGTACGCAATACGTGGGTTAGTCTGTTTTCGTCGCTGGGCAATGCCGACGACGACGAATTCGATCCACTGGAAACATTCGAGGCCCAGCAAGGCTCGGTCGGCGCCGAGAGCAACGAGCAGAAACTCGAGCGCGAACAGGTCTTGCAGTCGATCGACGACGAGATCCAAAAATTACCGGCACGTCAACGGGAGGCGTTTCTCATGCGTTATTGGGAAGATATGGATGTCGCCGAGACTGCCGCCGCGATGGGCTGCTCCGAAGGCAGTGTGAAAACGCACTGCTCGCGAGCCACGCACACGCTGGCGCAAGCGCTCAAGGCCAAAGGAATCACGCTATGAGCTCCCTCGAAACTAAAGAACTCGAGTTCGCGCGCCAGGTGCGCCGCGCTCTCGACGAAAACGCCGCCAGCATTCCGCCCGCCACCGTCGATCGACTCGCCGCGGCGCGCCGTGCCGCGCTCGCCCGCAAGAAGCCCGAAACCGTCAGGGCCCCGGTGTTCGCGCCCGTTTTCGCCGGCATGCCGGCCGGTCTGCCGCAAGCCGAAATCCCGCAACGCCGCCGTTCGCCGCTGCGCCGCTTCGCGCTCGCGTGGCCGCTGGCCGCGCTCGTCGTGAGCCTCATCGGCATTGCGTACTGGGAGGACCAGCAGCGCACCGCCGAACTCGCCGATATCGATGCCGCCATGCTTAGCGACGACCTGCCGCTCAATGCCTATCTCGACCACGGTTTCAACGCGTACCTTTCACGCGCCCACTGAGCGGGAGATTTTTCGGGTGAGTTACAAGCGCGGCCTGGCCGTTGTTTTCGGATGCGCGATCGCGGCCCTGGTGTCGTTTGCGGCAACATATCCGCGCTTTCACCCGAGCGCGTCGCCGATCGGCGCGCCCGCGCCCGGCGGCAACGCGACCGCGAAAGCGCCCGCCCCGACGCTCGCAGTCGAATTGCCCGGCCTGCCCGGCAGCAACAGCCCGATGGCATGGTCGCGTCTGAGCGCAGCCGAGCATGTCGCGCTCGCGCCGTTCGAAGCCCAGTGGGATTCGTTCAGCGACGAACGCAAGCGCAAGTGGATCAAGATCGCCTCGCGCTACCCCAAAATGTCGCCGGACGCACAAAAGCGCCTGCATGAGCGCATGAGCGAATGGGCTCGCATGACGCCCGATCAGCGGCGCGTCGCCCGCGAAAACTACCAGGTGTCGAAGGAATTGCCGCGCGAGGCCCGCCAGAACGCGTGGAAGGCCTATCAGCAGCTGTCCGAAGAACAAAAGGAGCGGCTTGCCGCCAGCGAGCGCAAGCGGCGGCCGAGCGTCGTCAGCGCGCCGCCTCTCGCGCACAAGGAAATCAAGGGAATCGACCGCCTCGTCAATGCGCGCGAGCACGGCGCAAGCGAGGTGGCGGCCGCGAGCGCCGCGGCGGCGGCGTTGCCGAGTCCGGCGGCCACGCCGGCGATTCCGGCCGCGGGCAGTTTCGTGCCCGCCACGCCGGTGCCGGTGTCGCCGGCCGAAGCGCCGTCGATCTTCAACGGCTCCTGACCGGCGTCCCACCGTGTCCCGGCCGCTCGCCACCTCGACCCTGCCCGCCGGCCTGCCCGGCACCGCCCCCACCGTTCGCCGGCGCCTCGCGGCGCTGCTGTATGAAGCGCTGATCCTGTTCGGCGTGGTGTTCGTCGCCGGCTATCTGTTCAGCACGCTGACGCAGCAACGCAACGGGCTGACTCATCACAACCTGCTCGCGGCATGGATCGGCCTCGTGGTCGGCCTGTACTTCGTGTGGTTCTGGACCCACGGCGGCCAGACCCTGCCGATGAAAACCTGGCGCCTGCGAGTCGTCGTCGCCGACGGTTCGCCGCTCTCCGCCGGCCGGGCGATCGCCCGTTACGCGCTCGCGTGGCTGTGGTTCCTGCCGCCGCTCGCGCTGCATCCGCTGCTCGGACTGCGCTTGCCGCAGACGCTGGTGATCGCCGGCATCTGGTTCGTGTTGTGGACCGCGACCGGCCTCTTTGGCGCGCAGCGTCGATTTCTGCACGACCGGCTTGCGGGCACGCGCGTGATCGCAGTGGCACGCTGAGCGCCCGCGCCGGGCGGGCACGCCTGGCATGCCTGCCACCATCCGTTAGCCGCCCGCATCATCCCAGCCGCCGCGCGACTCGCTTCAAGCGCGCCCCGGCGCAACATCACTAGCGTCCCCGCAGCCGCCCGTAGTAATAAGAACTTCTCATGACTGTCATGGCACCGTCACGCGCGCGCGGCCCAATACGGGCACCGCAACTCGACGCGTGAGCCATGGACCACAATACGTCCGCGACTTCCCTGTTCCGCCAGACCGGCCCGAGCGTCGACCCCGTCGCGTTCCGCCCGGACCCGAGCTCGGCTCACCACGGCCTGCCGCTGCCCGTGACGCCGCCACGCGACGACCATGCCGCCCATCCCGAAGACGAGCACGCCGACCCGCACCGCTATCGCACCATCTGGCTGTCCGACATCCATCTCGGCTCGAGCGGCTGCCAGGCGCCCTATCTGCTGGACTTCCTGCGCCACAACGAGTCGGAGTACCTGTACCTCGTCGGCGACATCATCGACGGCTGGCAGTTGAAGAAAGGCTGGTACTGGCCGCAAGCGCACAACGACGTCGTGCAGAAAGTGCTGCGCAAGGCGCGCAAAGGCACCCAGGTGATCTACGTACCCGGCAATCATGACGAAGCCGCGCGCCAGTTCTGCGACCTCGCGTTCGGCGACATCCACGTGCGCGGCGAAGCGTTTCACACCACGCTCGCCGGCAAGCGTCTGTGGATCGTGCACGGCGATCTGTTCGACGGCGTGATCCAGCACGCCAAGTGGCTCGCCTATCTCGGCGACACGCTCTACACGATGATCCTGGTCCTGAACCGCTGGTTCAACCGCATCCGCAGCAAGCTCGGCTTTCCGTACTGGTCGCTGTCGCAGTACCTGAAGCACCAGGTGAAGAACGCGGTGAACTTCATCTCGTCGTTCGAGACCGTGATGACCGACGAAGCACGCCGCCGCGGCTGCGACGGCGTGGTCTGCGGACACATCCACAAAGCCGAGATGCGCGACATCGACGGCGTGCTGTATTGCAACGACGGCGACTGGGTCGAGAGTCTGTCGGCACTCGTCGAAACCTATGAAGGCGAACTCAAGGTGATCTACTGGACCACGCTGCGCGCTCCGCAGGTCGGCACGCAGAAGGCCCGGGCGACCGCGTAGTCCCCCTAACTTCCATTGGACCCGAATCGAGGAACAAGCCGATGAAGATCATGATCGTCACCGACGCATGGGAGCCGCAGGTCAATGGCGTCGTGCGCACGCTGAAGAACACCACGCGCGAACTCGCCGCGCTCGGTCATCACGTCGATCTGCTCACGCCGCTCGAATTCAAAACGATCCCCTGCCCGACCTATCCTGAGATTCGCCTGTCGCTGCTGCCGCGCCGCAAGCTGCGCGAGCGCATCGGCACGTTCGCGCCCGACGCGCTGCACATCGCCACCGAAGGCCCGCTCGGGATGGCCGCACGCACTTATGCGCTGCGCCACAAGCTGCCGTTCACGACCGCTTATCACACGCGCTTCCCGGAATACGTGCAGGCGCGCTTCGGCATGCCGCTCGCCGCGACCTACAAGTTCCTGCACTGGTTTCACAAGCCGTCGCTGGCCGTGATGGCGCCCACGCCCGTGGTCAAGCAGGACCTCGAAAAGTTCGGCTTCACCAATGTCGTGCTGTGGACCCGCGGCGTCGATCTGGAGATCTTTCACCAGATGGACTCGAAGGTGCTGGACACGGCGCGGCCGATCTTCCTGTATGTCGGACGCGTGGCGGTCGAGAAGAACGTCGAGGCGTTCTTGCAGCTCGATCTGCCGGGCTCGAAGTGGGTCGCCGGCGAAGGTCCGGCGCTCGCCGAACTGAAGTCGCGTTATCCGCAAGCAAACTATCTGGGTGTGCTCACGCAAGCGGAGCTGGCGAAGGTGTACGCGGCGGCCGACGTGTTCGTGTTCCCGAGCCGCACCGATACCTTCGGCCTCGTGCTGCTCGAAGCGCTCGCGTGCGGCACGCCGGTGGCGGCCTATCCCGTCACCGGTCCGATCGACGTGCTGGGCGACGGCGGCGCGGGTGCGATGCATGAGGATCTGCGCGAGGCCTGCCTGGAAGCGCTGAAGATCGATCGCAATCATGCGCGCGCGTGGGCGGAACGCTTCTCGTGGGCGGCCGCGTCGGCGCAATTCGCCGCGCACCTGAAGCCGCTGCCGCACACGTCGTATCGCGAGGAAAGCGCCGCCGCCTGACGCGGCGCGCGAAGGCCGTCCATGCGAACCAGTGAACCCACGCAATCCACCGCGAGGCGCGCGTCGAACGGCGCACTGCGCGCCACCGAGGCCGAGCGCGATAACGCCGGCCCCGATCCGTTCGACGATGTCGCCGAACCCGTCACACCGAGTCACGCGGAGCATGCGCACCATGTGAACGGCAACGACGCCGCGAGCCACACCGACGACGCGCCCCACGAGCCGCTCAGCCCCGACGATCCGCTCACGCCACTGCCCTTCAATCCGTACAAAGGCAATCGCGGCCTCACGCGCGCATGGCACGCGATGAAAAACTCGCTCGCCGGGTTTCGCGTCGCGATTCGCGAGGAGAGCGCGTTTCGCCAGGAGCTCACGCTCGCCGCGATCCTGATTCCGTGCGGGCTGCTAGTGCCGGTCGAGCCGGTGTCGCGCGTGTTGCTGCTCGGCTCGGTGCTGCTGGTGCTGATCGTCGAGTTGCTGAATTCGAGCGTGGAAGCAGCGATCGACCGGATTTCGCTTGAACGCCACGAACTGTCGCGCCGCGCGAAGGACCTCGGCAGCGCGGCCGTGATGGTCGCGCTCGGCATGTGCGTGATGACGTGGGGGTTGATCGTCGGACCGCTCGTCGCGCGTTGGCTTGGCGCGCTGTTGTGACGTCACGTCGCGTGTGGCTCGTCCCAAAGCATGAAAACCCTCAGGATCCGCTTGGTATAAGAACGGTCGGTTTATAATCGTTCGACAGTCTCACAGGAAAGCCCCGGGCCGCCCCGAGTTTTCCTGGCCCTTCGGGGGGACCTGCCGCGCAGCGCCAGGTTAGGGGCGCCCGAACATACCAACCGCATCCGGGTGGAACACGCAGCAGCGGCACGCCGCCGCGCGCCCAGCCCGGCGTAACCAGGGCCGGACGACATGGAAGCCAAACCTCCCCGCCGCACGCGCGAACGGATTCTCGAGCTGTCGTTGAAGCTGTTCAACGAAATCGGCGAGCCGAACGTCACGACGACGACGATCGCCGAGGAAATGGAAATCAGTCCAGGCAATCTGTACTACCACTTCCGCAACAAAGACGACATCATCATCAGCATCTTCAGCCAGTTCGAGCAGGAGATCGAAAAGCGTCTGCGTTTCCCCGACGACCATCGCGCGACCATCGACGAAATGTGGTCGTATCTGCAATACATGGTCGACTTCATGTGGCGCTACCGTTTCCTGTATCGCGACCTGAACGACCTGCTCGCGCGCAACCGCACGCTCGAAACGCACTTCAAGCAGATCATCAGCCACAAGGTGCGCTTTGCGGGCCAGTTCTGCGAGCAGCTCGTCGCGGACGGCGAAATGGTCGTCACGCCGCAGGAGACGCACGTGATCGCCACCAACGTCGGCGTGATCGGCACGTACTGGCTGTCGTATCAGTTCGTGATGAATCCGCGCAAATACAACGAGCAGGAAGCGATGCGCGCCGAGCTGCATCAGGTGAGCGTGCAGATCGTGTCGCTGATGGCGCCTTATCTGCGCGGCCGCTCGCGCCAGATTTTCGACGACCTGGTGTCCGGCAAGCTACCCAAGCGCGAGTTCTACGACTACCTGCCGCCGAGGGAAGGCGCGGCGCCTCGCAACGAATCTAAGGACGTCTGAGCATGAAGTCGGTGTGTGTGTATTGCGGCTCCGCGAACGGAGCCAAACCGTTGTATGCGGACGCCGCGCGGGCCTTCGGCCGCGCGCTGGTGCAAGCCGATCTCGCGCTGGTCTACGGCGGCGGCAAGGTCGGGCTGATGGGCGTGATCGCCGACACGGTGATGGCCGAAGGCGGCCGCGCGATCGGCGTGATTCCCGAGCTGCTGGTCAACAAGGAAGTCGGCCACAACGGGTTGACCGAGTTGCACGTGGTGCCCGACATGCATCAGCGCAAGAAGATGATGGCCGACCTGTCCGATGCGTTCGTCGCGATGCCGGGTGGCGTGGGCACGCTCGAAGAGCTGTTCGAGGTCTATACGTGGGCGCAGCTCGGCTACCATGGCAAGCCGGTGGCGGTACTGAATATCGACGGCTTTTACGACCCGTTGATCAGCATGCTGCGGCACACGGTAGATGAAGGCTTTATGCGTAAGACGTATTTCGACATCCTGCAAATCGATGCCGATCCCGTCGCGCTGATCGACAAGCTGCAACGCTATCAGCCGCCCGTCAGCGACAAGTGGGCGATCAAACGCGACTCTGTCTGACGCGACCCGGTCTGACGCGACCCGGTCCGACGTGACCCGGTCCGACTCCACCCGGTTGAACTCGCCGCGCCCTTAAGGGCCCCGCCCTGATTCCCCGCGTCGCGTTCAGGCGCCTGCAACACCGGCCGCGCTTCGCGCGGCCCTCACCCGAACGATGAGATTGCGATGACGAAAGCCGTTCTGATCACTGGTGGCAGCCGCGGCATCGGCCGTGCGACCGCGCGTCTGCTTGGCGCTCGCGGCTGGTTCGTCGGCGTGAACTACGCGCGGAATCTGGCCGCCGCCCAGGACACCGTCGCCGAAGTCGAGCGCGCCGGAGGACGAGCGTTGGCGATCGAAGGCGACGTCGCGAACGAAGCCGATGTAATCGCGATGTTCGACGCGCTTCAACAGAAGTTCGGCCGGCTCGATGCGCTCGTCAACAACGCCGGCATCGTCGCGCCTTCGAGCCAGCTCGCCGACATGGACCTCGCGCGCCTGAAGCGGATGTTCGAAGTCAACGTGCTGGGCGCATATCTGTGCGCGCGCGAAGCAGCGCGGCGCATGTCGACAGCTCGCGGCGGCGCGGGCGGCGTGATCGTCAACGTTTCGTCGGCGGCCTCGCGCCTCGGCTCGCCGAACGAATACGTCGACTATGCAGGCTCGAAAGGCGCCGTCGATACGATGACGCTCGGCCTCGCCAAAGAACTCGGCCCGCAAGGCGTGCGCGTGAACGCGGTGCGCCCCGGCCTGATCGACACCGAGATCCACGCGAGCGGCGGCAAGCCCGAGCGCGCCGCGCAACTCGGCGCGACCACGCCGGTCGGCCGCCCCGGCAGCGCCGACGAAGTGGCCGAAGCCATCGTGTGGTTGCTGAGCGATGCCGCGTCGTACGTGACCGGTGCGCTACTCGACGTTGCCGGCGGACGCTAAGTCACGCCGTTTGCCAGGCGCGGCGCACGACCGCCCCTTTCCCCCGCGCTTCTCATCCCCGTACTAAGAATTCCCGTCGATTTGACGAGGAATGCGCGCTCGCGCGCCTATACCGCCAACACTCTCAGATTCTTCTGTAATCGTCCGTAATAATTGGGGACTACAATCGCCGCCGATCGCGTGCAATCGCAGGCGACGCATTGCCATTACATCAGTACGCGGCCCATGTCGCCGTGTGCGGCGACCAGAGATTTTCATGCAAGAAAAACCAGCCGCGCCCTGGCGCACGGGACCTGTCGCGACGACGTCAACCGCGCCCACCGTTACCGCAAGCAGCGCCCAGGAGCCTCCACATGCCGGCCCGCTCGGCGGTCCGCTACCCGGCTCGGTGCGTGGCCCGCTTCACAACTCGCTGGACAACCCGCTGCACACTATCCCCGCCGACGTCGCGCACATGGCCGGGTCCGGCACGCAGACAACCGAAGCAAAAGCCTTCCCGGAAGCCACTACCCCTGCCGACGCAACCGATCGCGCCGCCCGCGGCATCCGCCGCTTGCGCGCGCTCGCCGCTGTCCGTCCGCTGCGGTGGTTCGTCGCGCTGGCGATCCTGTGCGCGTGGCTGCTGCCTGGCACCCTCGGCCATCAGCCGTGGAAGCAGGACGAGACCTACACGTTCGGCATCGTCCAGCACATGCTCGATACCGGCGATCTGGTCGTGCCCACCAATGCCGGTCAACCGTTCGTCGAAAAGCCGCCGATCTACGACTGGGTCGCCACCGGGCTCGCCTGGATGTTCGGCCGCTATCTGCCGCTGCACGAGGCGGCGCGTCTCGCGAGCGCGCTGTTCGCCGGATTGACGGTCTACTACACGGCACGCATCGCGCGCCGCGCGGCAGCCGCGTCGAGCTGGTTCGACCTGCGTGTAATCGGCACGCTGGCGCTGTTCGCCGGCACGCTCGTCGTCGTCAAGCACGTGCACGACTTGATGACCGACGTCGCGCTGATGGCTGGCGCCGCGCTAGGCTTCTGCGGACTGTTCGAGCTGGTACTGATGCATCTGCGCGACGACGACGCGCGTGAACAACCGGTCGACGCGCGCTCGCGGCGCCACGCGATTCTCAGCGGCGCGGCGATGTTCGGCGCGGGGGTCGGCGTGACGCTGCTGGCCAAGGGTCTGTTCGTGCCGCTCGTGTTCGGCGCGACCACCGTCGCGGTACTCGTGCTGTATCCCGCTTGCCGCAGCCGCAGCTTTGCCGGCGCGCTCGGCGTCGCCGTGCTGGTCTGCGCGCCGTTCGCGCTGATCTGGCCGATCTGCTTCTACTTGCGCTCGGAAACGCTCTTCAAGGTCTGGCTGTGGGACAACAACGTCGGACGCTTCTTCGGTTTTTCGGTGGCCGAACTCGGCTCCGAAAACGAGAGCCGCCTCTTCGTGCTGCGCGCGGTGTTGAGCGTCGGCTTCCCGGTGGTGCCGCTGGCGCTGGCCGCGCTTGCCGGCGGCGCGTGGCGGCGTTGGCCCGATCCGCGCGTGGCCTTGCCGGCGATCTTCGCGGGCACTGGCTTCGCGGTGCTGCAGAGTTCGGCGACCGTGCGGGAGCTGTACATCCTGCCGTTGATCGCGCCGCTCGCGTTGCTGGCGATGCAGGATGTCCAAAGGCTTCCGCGCCGTCTGCATGCGAGCTGGGACATGGCGAGCCGCGTGCTGTTCGGCAGCGCGGCGGCACTGACGTGGATCATCTGGTCGATCATGAGCAGCCCGACGCACACGCATGCGCAGTTGCACCTGCTCGCCCGCTGGTTGCCGCTCGATTGGGTGTTGCCGGTCAAACCGGTGCTGATCGCCGCCGCGTTGGTGATGACATTCGGCTGGCTATGGCTGTTGCCGCTCTTCAAGCACAGCGGCAAGTGGCGCGGCGTGCTGAGCTGGTGCGCGGGCGCGACGCTCGCGTGGGGGCTGGTGAGCACGTTGCTGCTGCCATGGCTCGACTATGCGAAGAGCTACCGCTCGGTATTCGAAGGACTGGCCGCGAAGATGGATATCGAGTGGAACGACGGCGATTGCATGGCTAGTGCCGGTCTGGGCGAATCCGAAGCGCCGATGCTCTACTACTACACCGGCATCGAGCATCAGCCGGCCACGGACACGCGCAACACCGAGTGCACGTGGCTGATCGAGGAAAGCCGCCGCGACAATGCGCGCGCACCACAGGGTGAATGGCGCCTGTTCTGGTCGGGCGCGCGTCCGGGGGATACGGATGAACTGTTGCGGGTGTTCGTGCGGACGCCGGCTGCCGCTCCGGCTGCGCGACGCACTTAGCGCGGCACTGCCCAGGCGCGTCGCCTTTCTTTCTCTCCGGCTGCCTAGAACGACGAACCGGGTTTGCGCAGAAACGCGGTTTCCTCGGCGCTCGACGCGCGCCCAAGCACCGCATTGCGATGTGGAAAGCGCCCGAAGCGCTCGATGATCTCCGCGTGCCGCACCGCGGACCGGTAGTAAGACTCGCCGCCCGGCTCCGCTTGCAGCTGCTTGAACAACCGCAGCGACTCGCGCTGGCTGGCGAGCGTTTCGTCGTGTTCGAACGGCAGATAGGCAAATGCGCGGTGATGCGCGCTCGGCAGCAGCTGGTCGGCGCTGCTTGCGATCATCCGTTGCGCGACACGCAATGCCTTCTGATCGGCGGCAAACGCGCGCGGCGTGTTGCGATGACAATTGCGGGAAAACTGATCCAGCACGACGATGAGCGCCAGCGCGCCAAGCGGGGTGGTCTGGCAGTCGTCGAGGGCGGCGCCACTCGTCGCGTCGTTGGCCGCATCGATCAGCTCGCCGAAGCGCTCCCGCAGCATCGCATCGAACGCTTCGTCGCGGGAAAACCAGCGCTTGTGTTCCTCGCCGAAGGCGGCCGAGTCCGGCGCGCCGAACCAGCAGTCGAGCACTTCGCGCGCCTGTGGCGCGAGCGCCGCGTAGTCCGCCAGCATCGAATACGGTGCGTCGACCGGCTCGTCAGCCATTGCGGTTGCGCATCCAGTCGGCAGTTTCGAAGAATGAACCGAGCAGACGTTCGCGTAGCGGCTGCGCCAGTCCGATGTCCTCCATCGCCCATGCCATGCATCTGAGCCACTGATCCCGCTCGCTCGACGCGATCGCAAACGGCAGGTGCCTCGCGCGCAAGCGCGGATGGCCAAACCGGCTGATGTAGTGATCGGGGCCGCCCATCCAGCCGCACAGGAACCAGAAAAACTTGTCGCGCGAGCCGTCGAGCGACTCCGGATGCAAAGCCCGAATCCCGGCGAAATCCGCTTCCAGATCCATCAGGTCGTAAAACCGGTCGACCAGTTCGCGCACGCGCGCTTCGCCGCCGACCAGTTCGAAGGCCGTCGGCTGCGCCGTCGACACTTCGTCGTTCAAATCGCTCATAACCTGCTCATCAACCAGAAATAAAAGTCACGCATCCCGCAGCGACTGCAACGCGGGCCGCGCCAGCACGTGGCGCAGGCTCAGCCAGCCGCCCACGCCGGCACAGACGACGCCGGCGGCAACGCCCGCCGGCAGCAGCCACGGATCGAAGCTGAGGTAAAACTCGAACACGCGGGTGGCCAGCACCCAGCCGATCACCTGCGCACCGATCGCCGCCATCAGCCCGGCCAAAGCGCCCACCGCGACGAACTCGGCAATCTGCACCGTGCGCACCTGCCGATGCGACGCGCCGAGCGCGCGCAGCAGCGCGGATTCTCGCATACGCTCGTCGCGCGTGCCGGCGAGTGCCGCGTACAGCACCAGCACGCCCGCCGCGAGCGTGAACGCGAACAGGAACTGCACCGCGCCGATCACCTGCTGCAACACGCGTTGAATCTGCGCGAGGATCGGACCGGTGTCGATCGCCGTGAGGTTCGGATAGGCGCCGATCAGGCTGTCGATGGTCGACTGCCTGTCCTGCGGCAGATGGAAGCTCGTGATGAACGTCGCAGGAAAATCCTGCAGCGCGACGGGCGGCATCAGCACGAAGAAGTTGACCTTGAACGACCCCCAGTCGAGCTTGCGCACGCTCGTCACCGGCGCGTCGATCTGCAAGCCGGTCACGTCGAAGCGCAGCACGTCGCCGGGCTTCACGTTGATCAGCTTGGCGAGCCCCTGCTCGATCGAAAGCTGCGGCGTCTTCGTGTCGCCGTACCACGTGCCGGCGGCGATCCGGTTGTCGTCGGGCAGCTCGGTCGTGTACGACAGGTTGAATTCGCGGTCCACCAGACGCTTCGCGTCATCGCCCTTGAACGAGTCCGGATTGACCGGTTTGCCGTTGATCGCCGTGAGCCGCCCGCGCACCATCGGCGAGAGCGCCGTGCCGGGCAAGCCGTGCGTGTCCAGATAATGCGTGACGGCGTCGCGCTGGTCGGGCTGGATGTCGATGATGAATTCGTTCGGCGCATCGGGCGGCGTCGATTTGCGCCAGCCTTCCACGAGGTCGTTGCGCGTCATCGCGATCAGCAACAGACACATCAGGCCGATGCCGAGCGCGGTGATCTGCAACGCGCTCGCACTGCTGCGCCGCTCGAGCGACGCCAGCGCATAACGCCAGCCGATCCCCGCGTTCACGCGCTCGCTGCGCACGGCGCGCGCCGCGCCCCACAACGCGAGCCGCGCGATGCACGCGAACACCAGCAGCCCGCCCGCGAAGCCGCCCGCGACAATCCCGCCGAGCTTCAACTCGCCCGCCGCGACGATCAGCAGCGCGGCGAACAGCGCGATGCCGAGCGCGTAGGCAGCCCAGGCGGTGCGCCCCGCTTCGCCCCATTCGCGGCGCAGCACGCGCACCGGCGGCACGCGCGTGAGCGGCAATAGCGGCGGCAGCGCGAAGCCCAGCAACAGCACGAGGCCGGCCGCGATGCCTTCGAGCGCGGGCCACGCGCTCGGATACGGCAGCGCGACGTCGATCAGACTGCCCAGCCACGTCAGCAACGCGAGATGCCCGAGATAACCGAGCGCGACACCGAGCGCGCCGCCGATCAGACCAAGCCCGACGAACTCCAGCGTGAACAGCGCGCGCAGCGCCGCCTGGCTGACGCCGAGGCAGCGCATCGCCGCGCAGCCGTCCAGATGCCGGCGCATGTACCGGTGCGCGGCCATCGCAATCGCCACGGCAGCGAGCAATGCGGTCAGCAGCGACACGAGCGTGAGGAAATGACTCGCGCGATCGAGCGTCTGGCGCACTTGCGGCTGGCCGTCCTGCAACGATTCGAGCGCGACGCCGCGCATCTTGCCGCCGTCCACCTTGTCGTGCGCGAACTGCGCGAACTTCGCCACCGACGCGTCCGCGCCCGCCACCAGCAGCCGGTAGGTCACGCGGCTGCCGAAGGTGATGAGGCCGGTCGATTGGACTTCGTCGGCGCGCAGCATCAGGCGCGGCGAGAAATTGATGAAGGAAAAGCCGCGGTCCAGTTCACGCGTGATCAGCGCGCCGATCGTAAAGCTGCGATTGCCGACTTTCACGGTGTCGCCCACATGCAGCTTCAACGCGTCGAGCAGCGCCTGATCGGCCCACACGGTGCCCGGCGCCGGAATCGACTGCGCGGGATGATCCGGCGCGCCGAGCGCCGGCGCGATCCGCAACGCGCCGCGCAGCGGATAGCCGGGCGACACCGCCTTGATCGCGGCGAGGCGCGAGACCGGCTGCACGCCGGTCGAGTTGATCATGCTGGGGAAGATCGCCGTGCTGGCGGTGTTCAAACCGAGCGCCCTGGCCTGCGCGGCGAATTGCGGGTCGACCGGATGATCGGCGCGCACGATGAAATCGGCGGCGATCATCCGCCGCGCGTCGCGCTCCAGCCCCTGATGCAGGCGGTCAGCGAGGAAGCCGACGCTCGACAACGCCGCGACGGCCAGCACCAGCGCCAGCAGCAGCATTGTCAATTCGCCCGCGCGCCAGTCGCGCGCCGTCATGCGGATGGCCTGACGCAGCAGATCCCTGCCGCCGAGCCGGCGCGCCGGCGTTGAGTTGGCGCGCACTGTGGAACCCCGTACCGTATCGCTCAATCGTGCCTGCTCCTGGCAAAACGCGAGACCATGTGCGTGGCCATGCCGCGAAACCCACCCTGCACGCCGCGCCAGAGCCGGGGCAACGCCCAGCCGGCCAGCATCAGGAAACCCACCATCAATACCAGAAAAACGACCGGCACGAACAGCGCGAGCAGCATGCCGCCGAACACGAGGCCGTCTTCCGCGGTCGAGGTGATGACATTCGACACCGGTTCCGGCGACAGGTTGATCAGCGCGCGCGTGCCCGCCTTCGCCAGATGCGCGGTGCCCGCCAGCGTACCGCCCGCGAGCGCGGCGACGGTCAGCAGCGCGGGATCGGCATGGCCGAGCGCGCCGGCCGCCAGCACCGCGCCGGCCGGAATGCGGATGAAGGTGTGGATCGCGTCCCACAACGAATCGAACGCGGGGATTTTGTCGGCGAGGAATTCGGTCAGCGTCAGCACGGCCGCCGCGCCGATCACCCAAGGCGACGACAGCGCGGACAGCGTATCGGGAAGATGGATCAGGCCGAGGCGCTCGAACACGCCGGCCAACAGGACCGTCAGATAGAGGCGCAGGCCGCTGCCCCATGAAAGGCCAGCAGCGAGCGAAAGTGATTCAAGCATGGCCGCCTCCAGGCGCGTTGTGCGTGCCGGGCGCTTCGGCGGCCGATAAAGCCTGGAGCCCGGAAAAGCCCCGCAACCGAAGTCGTCAGACCCGCGCCAAGCCGGCCGCGCCATATTGGCCGCGGGCAATGTCAGGTTTGGATTCGGTTTCATTATAGCCACGATAATTCGCAGAACGTAGAGCGGCGAAGAATCGGCGGCTGTCATGAATCGCGGAGTGGGGCGGCTTTGGCTTGCCTGGTGGCTCGGACTAAGCGGGCTTATCGAACTCCATGGGCCTCGAAGCCAGTGCGCGGCGCACGCAGTTCAATGCCCGGACGACAGCTTCAGCCCGATCAAACCGATCACGATCAGCGCCGCGCTGGCGACTCGCGCGACGCTCAACGCCTCGCCCATCATCACGATACCGAAGATGAACGCGCCGACCGCGCCGATCCCCGTCCACACGGCGTAGGCCGTGCCGAGCGGCAACTGGCGCATCGCAACCGCGAGCAGCGCGAAGCTGCCGAGCGCGGTCACGACTGTGAACACGGACGGCCACAGGCGGGTGAAACCTTCGGAAGACTTGAGGCCGGCCGCCCACGCGACTTCGAGCAAACCGGCGATCAATAGAAGAAACCAGGACATGAGACAGCTCCATGATGAAATGGGGCCGTCCCCGTTCGTAGCAAAAGCGTAAGGTCGTCCTTACGAAGCGTAATTATATCGAAGCGACTCATTCGTTGCTGCGCGGCCGCCTCACACCGCGCCCACCAGACGATAGCCGACGCCAGTTTCCGTGATGATATGTTCCGGCTGCGCCGGATCGCGCTCCAGCTTGCCGCGCAAATGCGCCATGTAGATGCGCAGATAGTGATGGCTCTCCACATGCGACGGCCCCCACACGTCGCGCAGCAACTGCCGGTGCGTCAGCACGCGACCGGCATGACGCACGAGCGTCGCGAGCAGCCGGTACTCGATTGGCGTCAGATGGATCGCGGCGCCGTCGCGCGTCACCTGGCGCAACGCGAGGTCGACTGTGACCGCGCCGAAGTGCACCTGCGGCGACTCGTTCGCTCCGCCGTGATTGCGCCGCCGCATTTGCGCGCGGATGCGCGCGAGCAATTCGGACACGCCGAACGGCTTGGTCAGATAATCGTCGGCGCCGGCGTCGAGCGCGGCGACTTTCTCGCTCTCCTGGGTGCGCGCCGACAGCACGATCACCGGCAACTGGCTCCAGCCGCGCAGTTCGCGGATCACGTCGAGGCCGTCGGTGTCGGGCAAGCCGAGATCGACGATCACCAGGTCGGGCTTGCGCGTCGCGGCTTCGACGAGACCCTGCTTGCCGGTTTCGGCGTCGTGCACGACGATGCCCTCGCCCTCCAGCGCGGTTCGCACGAAGCGGCGAATCTGCTTTTCATCTTCAATCAGGACGACGGTGATGCTCGGGTCACTCATGGGTGGGCTTGGGCAGCGAGTTGAGGGTGGCGGCGGCGTCGGGGTTGGCTTGCGGGTCGGTGCGAAGATCGGCGTGCGGATCGGCTTCGAGCCCGGCGTGCGCCAGCGGATCGGCGTCCTCTTCTTCGAGACTATCCGGCGCGTCGGGCGGCGTGTCCACCGGCAGAGTGAACCAGAAGCGCGCGCCTTCGACACGGCCATCCGCCGACACGCGGTTAAGCGCGCCGATTGTACCGCCGTGCGCCTCGACGATCGCGCGGCAAATCGCAAGGCCGAGGCCGATGCCCGGCTTGGCCGATTCCTTCTCGCCGCGCGTGAACTTCTCGAACACGCGCGCTTCCATGCCGGCGGGCAAACCGGGGCCATTGTCGTCGACAGTGACACGCACGAGCGGCTTGTCCTCCGTGTCGATGCGTTGCGCGCCGATCGTCAATGGCGTGTCCGGCGCGGTGTACTTGGCCGCGTTCTCGAACAGGTTCGAGAAGAGCCGCTCCATCAGCACGGCATCCAGTTGCAGCAGCGGCAGGTCGGGAGGCAGCGCGACCCGCACCGGATGCTTCGCCAGCACGCGCCTGCATGCACGCAGCGCGGCGCCCACCGTTTCTTCGAGCAGCGTCCATTGCCGGTTCAGTTGCAGGCTGCCCGCCTGCAAGCGCGCCATGTCGAGCAGATTGGTGACGATGTCCGTCATGCGCAGCGCCTCTTCATGGATCGCGTCGACCAGGTCGCCGCCGGGCTGCGCTTCCGTGTGCGCTTCGTCGTGCACCTTGCGCGCCTGCGCCAGCATTGACGAGAAACCGACGATCGTCGTCAACGGCGTGCGCAAATCGTGCGAGATCGCCGACAACAACGAATTGCGCAAGCGTTCCGATTCCATGTTGACGAGCGCATCGCGCGCGATGTCGACGTAATGCACCCGTTCCAGCGCCAGCGCGATCTGCGCGGCGAACGTGTCGAGCATGCGTTGCTGTTCGGGCACGTCCAGCTCGCGCTCGTCGCGCATCACGACCGCGAGCACGCCGCGCGTGCGCATCGGCGCCTTCAGCGGCAGATACAGCGCGCTGGCGGCCGGCAACGTATCAGTGCCGTGTCCGGCAGGCTTCTGCTGATCGTAGACCCACTGGCCCACGTCGAGATCGAGCAGCTCGCCTTCGAGCGTGATCGCCGCGTCGGGGTCCTCGATCTTCTGTTTGACCTGGTCGGCGCTGTCCGGCAGCAGGATCGCGACGCGCGCGCCGAACACCTCGCTCACGTGCCGGCTGCCGATCCCGACGATCTGCTCGGTGGTCAGCGCCGCCGCGAGTTCGCGCGCCATCGCGTACATCGCGCCGGTACGCTGCTCGCGGCGCCGCGCGACGCTCGCCTCGCGGCGCAGGCTCGAGGTGAGATGGCTGATCACCAGCGACGTCAGCAGCATGCCGAAGAAGGTCAGCAGGTACTGCGTATCGGACACTGACAGCGACATGCGCGGCGGCACGAAGAAGAAATCGAACGCGGCCACGCTCAGGAACGACAGCATCACGCCCGGCCCGCGTCCCAGCTTCACGGCCGTGAAGATCACGCCGAGCAGATACAGCATCACAAGGTTGGCCAGGTCGATCCGATCGATCAGTTGGCTCGACAGCACCGTGACGCCCGCGCAGATCGCCAGCGCGATCGCATACGCGCGCGGCGGCGAGCGGCGTTCGCGCGCCGCGCTCAGCGCCTCGCGCCATGCGTTCGCGGTGGTGTTCAGCAGGCGCCGCTCCTCGCCGCCCGCGCGTTCGGACGACGCGCGAATCAGCGTGAGATCGAGCTCGCCCGCCTGCTCCGCGATCCGCTCGCCGAGCGGCCGGCGCAGCCAGCGCTTGACGCCGGTGCGCGACGACGCGCCGGCCACCAGCTTCGACACGTTGCGGGCCTGCGCATAGCCGATCAGCGCGGTGAGCGCATCGGCGCCCGCGAGCGTCGCGGTTTCGGCGCCGAGTTCGGCGGCGAGCTTCAACGCGTTCAGCGTGCGTTCGCGGCGCGCGTCGGGCAACCGCTGCAACGCGGGTGTTTCCACATAGACCGCGAGCCAGTCGGCCTTCAGGCTGGCGGCGAGACGCGCGGCCGCGCGCACCAGCGCCGGCGCTTCCGGGCCGGGACCCACGCACACCAGCAAGCGCTCGCGCGCCTGCCAGATGCGCTGGATCGAACGGTCGGCGCGATATTCCCGCATCTGCGCGTCGACGCGATCCGCCGTGCGGCGCAGCGCCAGTTCGCGCAGCGCAATCAGGTTGCCCTTGCGAAAAAAGTTGCGCACCGCGCGCTCGGCCTGCTGCGGCATATACACCTTGCCGTCGCGCATCCGGTCGAGCAGTTCTTCGGCGGGCAGGTCGACCAGCGTGACTTCGTCGGCGCGATCGAACACGCGATCCGGGACCGTCTCCCACACGCGAATCCCGGTGATCTGGCCGACCACGTCGTTCAGGCTTTCGAGGTGCTGTACGTTGACCGTCGTGTACACGTCGATGCCCGCGTCGAGCAACTCGTGAACGTCTTGCCAGCGCTTCAGATGGCGCGCGCCCTGCACGTTCGAATGCGCGAGCTCGTCGACGAGGATCAGTTGCGGCTTGCGGGCGAGCGCGGCATCCAGATCGAACTCGCCGAGCTTGCGGCCGCGATATTCGATATGCGCGAGCGGCAGGACTTCGAGGCCTTCGAGCAGCGCGGCGGTCTCGCCGCGGCCATGCGTTTCGGCGATGCCGATCACCACGTCCGCGCCTTCGTCGTGGCGGCGGCGCGCGGCTTGCAACATCGCATAGGTCTTGCCCACGCCGGCCGACGCGCCGAAGAAAATCTTCAGCCGGCCGCGCTGACGCTTCACTTCGTCGCGTTGCAGCTTGTCGAGCAGTTCGTCAGGATCGGGGCGGTTCATGCTCAGTGCTTGTAGTGGTGGTCATCGTCGTGCGAGCGACGGTGTAGGCATGGTGGCACGGCAGCGGCCGGTCCGCAAATGACGGCGCGGCAGGGAGCGACACGGCGCGGCGTAGCAAAGGCAAAGGCGGCGTCTCGCGGACGCCGCCTTTGGCACGCTACGGCGCGCGGCTACGCTGCTTAGCTGTGCTTCATCTCGTCGAGCGCGAGGTTCAGCTTCAACACGTTCACGCGCGGCTCACCCAGAATGCCGAACTGGCGGCCGGCCGTATAACGGTCGACCAGCGCCTGTACGTCGTTCGGCGCGAGCCCACGCGCCTTGGCGACGCGCGCGGTCTGATAGGCGGCCGCCGCCGGACTGATCTCGGGGTCGAGCCCGCTGCCCGACGACGTCACCAGATCGACCGGCACCGGCTTCGACATGTCAGTGCCGGCGGCCTTCAAGGCTGCGAGACGCCCATTGACTTCGTCGAGCAGCGCCGGATTGGTCGGCCCGAGGTTCGAGCCGCTGGAACCCGACGCGTTATACGGCATGGGACTGGTTGCCGACAAACGGCCCCAGAAGTACTGCGGCGCATCGAATTGCTGGCCGATCAACTGCGAGCCGGCCAGCTTGCCGTTCTGCTCGAGCAGACTGCCGTTGACCTGTTCGCTGAAAGCGGCCTGGCCGAAAGCGGTCATCACCGCGGGGTAAGCGAGGCCCGTGAGCGCGGTGAGCACCGCGAAGATCACGAGCAGCGGACGGAACAGATTTTTCATGATGATTGATTCCTCTTAAGCCGATGCGGTTCAAACCCAGCCGAACGCGGCCAGCACCATATCGATCAGCTTGATGCCGATGAACGGCACGATGATCCCGCCCAGACCGTAAACGAGCAGATTGCGACGCAACAGAATCGCCGCGCCCAGCGCACGGTAACGCACGCCCTTGAGCGCGAGCGGAATCAGCAGCACGATCACAAGCGCGTTGAAGATCACCGCCGACATGATCGCCGACGCGGGTGTCGCCAGATGCATCACGTTCAGCGCGTTCAGCGCCGGGTAGGTCGTAGCGAACGCGGCCGGAATGATCGCGAAGTACTTGGCGACATCGTTGGCGATCGAGAACGTAGTGAGCGAGCCGCGCGTCATCAGCATCTGCTTGCCGATCTCGACGATCTCGATCAGCTTGGTCGGATTCGAATCGAGGTCGACCATGTTGCCCGCCTCTTTCGCGGCCTGCGTGCCGGTGTTCATCGCCACCGCGACATCGGCCTGCGCGAGCGCCGGGGCGTCGTTGGTGCCGTCGCCGGTCATCGCCACGAGGCGCCCTTCGGCCTGGTGCGCGCGGATGGTCGCGAGCTTCGCTTCCGGCGTCGCTTCGGCGAGGAAGTCGTCGACGCCGGCCTCCGCTGCGATCGCCGCCGCGGTGAGCCGGTTGTCGCCGGTCACCATCACCGTCTTGATGCCCATCTTGCGCAACTCGGCGAAGCGTTCCTTGATGCCGCCCTTCACCACGTCCTTCAACTCGATCACGCCGAGCACGCGCGCGCCGTGCTCGCCCTTCTCCGCGACCACCAGCGGCGTGCTGCCGCGGCGCGCAACTTCGGTTACGGCATTGTTGACTTCGCTCGGGAAACGGCCGCCGTTGGCTTCGACGTATTGCTTCACCGCATCGGCCGCGCCCTTGCGGATTTCACGGCCCGGCGCCCCGGACGAAGTCCCCGTGGGATGCAGATCGACGCCGCTCATCCGCGTCTGCGCGGTGAAGCCGAGGAACACTGCATGCAACGACGCCATATCGCGTTGGCGGATGTTGAAGCGCTGCTTGGCGAGCACGACGATGCTGCGGCCTTCCGGCGTTTCGTCGGCGAGCGACGACAGTTGCGCGGCGTCCGCGAGCGCTTCTTCGGTCAGGCCCGGCGCGGGCACGAATTGCGACGCCTGACGGTTGCCGAGCGTGATCGTGCCCGTCTTGTCCAGCAGCAGCACGTCGACATCGCCGGCGGCTTCGACCGCGCGGCCCGAGGTGGCGATCACGTTCGCCTGCATCATGCGGCTCATGCCGGCCACGCCGATCGCCGACAGCAGCCCGCCGATGGTGGTCGGAATCAGGCACACCAGCAGCGCGACCAGCGCGGTGATCGTCACCACGTGACCGGCCTTCGCGGCTTCAACCGAAAACATCGAGAACGGCAGCAGCGTCGCGGTGGCGAGCAGCATCACGATCGTCAACGCGACCAGCAGGATGGTCAGCGCGATTTCGTTCGGCGTCTTCTGACGCTTCGCGCCTTCGACCATTGCGATCATGCGGTCGAGAAACGCTTCGCCCGGATTCGCCGTGACGCGCACCACGATCCAGTCGGACAGCACGCGCGTGCCGCCTGTCACCGACGAAAAGTCGCCGCCCGACTCGCGGATCACCGGCGCGGATTCACCCGTGATCGCCGATTCGTCGACCGACGCGACGCCGTCGATCACTTCGCCGTCGGCCGGAATCACGTCGCCGGTTTCGACCAGCACGACGTCGCCTTTGCGCAGATCGGAAGCCGTCAAAATGCGGATCGGCGACTTCGGATGCGGCTCGTTGAGCTTCTTCGCCATCACGTCTTTCTTCGCGCTGCGCAGCGACGCCGCCTGGGCCTTCGAACGGCCTTCGGCGAGCGCTTCCGCGAAGTTCGCGAACAGCACCGTGAACCACAGCCACAACGTGACCGCGAGAATGAAGCCCGCGGGCGCTTCGGCCTGGCCGCCGAGCGCGGCGATCCACAGAATGGTCGTCAGAATGCTGCCGACGTACACGCAGAACATCACCGGATTGCGGAACTGCGTGCGCGGCGTGAGCTTCTTGAAGGAGTCCACGATCGCCGGGCGCAGCAGCGCCGGGTCGAACATGGACCGGGTTGCATTATGTTCAGTCATTGAATCCTCGAATTTCCCATTTGCGCTTATTAGCCGTTGGTTCGCATGGGCCGCATCAATGGGCGCCCATCATCATCAGATGTTCGACGCCAGGGCCGAGCGCGAGCGCGGGCACATACGTGAGCGCGCCGACCAGCAACACAGTGCCGAGCAGCAGCACGACGAACAGCGGTCCGTGCGTCGGCAGCGTGCCGCCGGTCACGCCGATGCGCTTCTTCGCGGCAAGCGAGCCGGCGATCGCCAGCACCGGAATGATCGTGCCGAAGCGGCCGAACCACATCGCGATCGCGGTGAGCCAGTTGTAGAACGGCGTGCTGACCGTCAGGCCCGCAAACGCGCTGCCGTTGTTGTTGGCCGCCGAGCTGAACGCGTAGAGGATTTCGGAGAAGCCGTGCGCGCCGGGGTTGAGAATGCCGGCCTTGCCCGCCTCGCTCAACACCGCGATCGACGTGCCGACCAGCACCAGCAGCGGCGTGAGCAACACGACGATCGACACCATCTTCATCTCGTACGCCTCGATCTTCTTGCCGACGTATTCCGGCGTGCGGCCGATCATCAGGCCCGCGACGAACACCGCCAGCAAAGCGAACACGAGCATCCCGTACATGCCGGAACCCACGCCGCCGAAGATCACTTCGCCGAGCTGTATCAGCAGCATCGGATAGAGGCCGCCGAGCGGCGTGAGCGAGTCGTGCGTATTGGCGACCGCGCCGCACGAAGCCGCCGTGGTCGCGACCGTGAAGATGCCCGACTGCGCGATACCGAAGCGCGTTTCCTTGCCCTCAGCATTGCCGCCCGACTGCAACGCGTTCGCCGACTGATCGACGTGCAACGCGGTGAGCGCCGGATTTCCGCCCTGCTCCGCGCTGATCTCGCCGAACACGCAGACGCCGAACGCGATCGTCATCGCCGCGAGCACGGCCACGCCTTGCTTGCGGTCGGCGATCATCCGCCCGAACACCAGCGCGAGAGCCGCCGGAATGACGAGCATCGCCAACGTCTGCAGGAAGTTCGAGAACGGCGTGGGGTTTTCGTACGGATGCGCCGAGTTGCCGTTGAAGAAACCGCCGCCATTGGTGCCGAGCATCTTGATCGCTTCCTGCGACGCAACCGGACCCATCGCGATGGTTTGCGTCTTCACCGGCGTATCGACCGTGACCGGATTGCCCTTCGCGTCCTTCACCGGATTGCCTTGCGCATCGAGCTTCGGTGCTGCGTAGGTGGTGGTTTGCAGCGTCGGCACGTCCTGATAGGCCTTGAAGTTCTGGATCACGCCCTGGCTCATCAGCAGCGCCGCGATGATCATCGACATCGGCAGCAGCACGTACAGCGTCACGCGCGTGATGTCGACCCAGAAGTTGCCGATGGTTTGCGCCGTATGGCGTGCGAAGCCGCGCATCAGCGCGATCACCACTACGATGCCGGTGGCCGCGGAGAAGAAGTTCTGCACGGTCAGGCCTAGCATCTGCGTCAGATAGCCGACGGTTTGCTCGGGCGTGTAGTCCTGCCAGTTCGTGTTGGTCACGAAGCTGACCGCCGTATTGAACGCGCTGTCGACCGTCATCGCGCCGAACTGCTGCGGGTTGCCCGGCAGCCAGCCTTGCACGCGCAGCAGCAAGTAAAGGATACCCACGCCGAGCACGTTGAACGCGATCGTCGCGATCGCGTAGTGCTTCCAGCCCATTTCCGTCGACGGGTCGACGCCCGCGATGCGGTACAGCAGACGTTCGAGCGGGCCGCCCAGGCGGACAACGCGCGAGCTGCCGTCCATCACCGCGGCCAGATAGCGCGACAGCGGCACCGCGGCAACCAGCAGCACGACGATGTACAGGCCCATCTGCAGGACATTGTTCGAGTTCATTCAATGTCCTCCGCGCGCAACAGCGCATAGACCAGGTAAATAAACAGCAGCGCGGTGGCCGAGCCTGACAACCAGAGGATCCAGTTCATGAGCGCGCTCCCTGGCCACGGCGAAACTGCATCAGCTTCTCGCAGCCGCTAATCAATGCAAAGGTCAGCGCGGCAAACAGCACCAGCCCCCCGACATACAACACATCCATTTTTCTTCCCCATTCACGGACTTTGGATAGATGCAACGGTATGCCTCGGCGCGTAAAGGTCGGGTCAAAGGTGGGCGGGCGGATATAAAAATCGTGTAAACGGACAAGGCCGTTCCATCTTTCGATGGAACGGCCTTGCTTGTTGCGCACATGCCGTGCACGTGTCGCGTCACGTGCGGCGCGGCGTTCGCCGCTGCATCTGTCGCATCAAAGCGACAGCGCCCTGCGATTCGCTTACGGCAGCAGCACCGTCGAGCCCGTAGTGCGACGGCCCTGGAGCGCCGCGTGGGCCTGACCGACATCCGCCAGCGCGTAACGCTGATTGATGTTCGTCTTGACCTTGCCCGACACCAGCACGTCGAACAGTTCCGCCGACATCGCATCGTAATCGCTGCGCTTCGCGATATAGGTGAACAGTGTCGGACGCGTGAAGAACAGCGAGCCGCGTCCGGCGAATTCCGACGAATCGATCGGCGGCAGCGGCCCCGATGCATTGCCGAAGCTCACGAACATGCCGAGCGGCGCGAGGCAATCGAGCGAGCCCGTAAACGTGTCTTTACCGATCGAGTCATACACCACCGGCACGCCCGCGCCGTTGGTGATCTCGCGCACGCGCTTGGTAAAGTTCTCGCGCGTGTAGACGATCGCGTGGTCGCAGCCGTGCGCTTTCGCGATCTGCGCTTTTTCATCGGAGCCGACCGTGCCGATCACCGTCGCTCCGAGCGCCTTGGCCCACTGGCACACCAGCAGCCCGACGCCGCCCGCCGCGGCCTGGATCAGGATCGTGTCGCCGGCCTTCACCGGATACGTGCGGCGCAGCAGATATTGCGCGGTGAGGCCTTGCAGCATCACCGACGCGGCCTGTTCGTCGCTCAATGCGTCGGGCACCTTGACGACCTGCGCCGCCGGCAGCACACGCTCCTGCGCATACGCGCCAGGCGGGCGCGCGACGTAGGCGACACGGTCGCCTGTCTTCAGCCCCGTGACGCCCACGCCGACCGCGCTGACCTCGCCGGCCGCCTCCATGCCGAGGCCGCCCGGCAACACAAGCGGATACAGGCCCGTACGGAAATACACGTCGATGTAGTTCAGCCCGACCGCCGTCTGCCGGATCCGAATCTCCCCCGCGCCGGGCTCCCCCACTTCGACGTCGACCCATTTCATCACTTCCGGGCCACCAGTTTTTTCGAATCGGATTGCTTTGGCCATCATGTCTCCTCGATGCCGATGTTGTTCGAGCTTTGTTCGAGCTTTTTTTCAGGTTGCCGCGAGGGCGCCGTCAGACCTGGTGATTGAGGCGCAGCGTCAGCACGTCGAGCACCATGCGCGCGGTCGAGATGTTGGTCGCGCACGGAATGTTGTGCACGTCGCACGCGCGCACCAGCGCGTTGATGTCCGGTTCGTGCGGCTGCGGCGTCATCGGGTCGCGCAGGAATATCACCATGTCCACCCGCCCTTCCGCGAGTTGCGCGCCGATCTGCAGGTCGCCGCCGTGCGGCCCGGACAGCATCCGCTCGACCGTGAGGCCATGCGCGTCGCTGATTCGTCCACCGGTCGTGCCGGTCGCGACGATCTCGCAGCGCCTGAGCGTATCGACGTATTCGCCGGCCAGTTTGACGATGTCGTCCTTTTTGTGATCGTGCGCGATCAGCGCAATGCGGGTGGTCATGAAGTAAGACTCCTGAAACCGGGATGATTGTCGTTGTTGTGTCGTGGTGCTTCGTTTTCGCTACCAGGTCGAAGCGGCTGCTTCGGCAGCGTTGGCCGCTTCGGCAACCGCCGCCCGCTCAGAACGTGCCGGGATACGCGCCGCCATCGATCAGCCAGTTCTGCCCGGTGATGTAGCCTGCATGCACGCTGCACAGGAATGCGCACGCACGGCCGAATTCGTCGCGATGGCCGAAACGGCCGGCGGGGATCGTCTTCATGCGCTGCTTGCGCGCGTCGTCGACGGACATGTTCTGCGACTTGGCCTGCGCCTCGAACGTCACCGCGATGCGGTCGGTGTCGAACAGGCCCGGCAGCAGGTTGTTGATCGTCACGCCGGTCGGCGCGACCTTGCGCGCGAGTCCCGCGACAAAACCGGTGAGCCCCGAGCGCGCGCCGTTCGACAGGCCCAGCACGTCGATCGGCGCCTTCACCGCCGAGCTCGTGATGTTGACGATACGGCCATAGCCGCGCGCGCTCATCGAGTCGATGGTCGCGCGGATCAGCTCGATCGGCGTGAGCATGTTGCTTTCGAGCGCGCGAATCCAGTCCTCGTGGGTGAAGTTGCGGAAGTCGCCCGGCGGCGGGCCGCCCGCGTTGTTGACCAGGATGTCCGGCTGCGGACAGGCGGCGAGCGCCGCGGCGCGGCCTTCGGGCGTGGTGATGTCGCACGCCACCGTCTTCACTTCCACGCCGCTTTGCTTGCGGATTTCGGCGGCGGTCGCCTCCAGCGTTTCGGCGGTGCGCGCGACGATCGTCAGGTTGACACCCTCGGCGGCGAGCGCTTCCGCGCAGCCGCGTCCCAAACCCTTGCTGGCCGCGCAAACCAGCGCGGTGCGTCCTGCGATTCCCATGTCCATGTGTATGCCCTCGTGGTGTCGTCGTGGCGCGTCGGCGCCCCGGCGTTGCAAAGTTTCCCCCGATTCTAGAAGAATCGGTGCCGGACTGCGTCCACCCGCTGCAATCTCCGGTATCTTCGGGCGGCACTCTTTCGGTAAACTTGCGCCGTGGCGCGTCCGCCGGCCTGCCGCTTTGCGGACCGGGCGGCGCGCCGAACGATTCCCGAACCGATCCCTCTTGCGCCGCCCGCGCCCCCGCCATGACCCAGGACAGCCGTTTTCCCAATCTTTTCATCCTCGATCACCCGCTGATCCAGCACAAGCTGTCGCACATGCGCGACCGGGACACCTCCACACGCACGTTCCGCGAGCTGCTGCGCGAAATCACGCTGCTGATGGGCTACGAGATCACCCGCAACCTGCCGATGACCACCCGCCGCATCACCACGCCGCTCGTCGAGATCGACGCGCCGGTGATCGCCGGCAAGAAGCTCGCGATCGTGCCGGTGCTGCGCGCCGGCATCGGCATGTCGGACGGGCTGCTGGAACTGGTGCCGTCGGCGCGGGTGGGCCATATCGGCGTGTACCGTGCCGAAGATCATCGGCCGGTCGAGTATCTGGTGCGGCTTCCGGACCTGGAGGACCGCGTGTTCATCCTGTGCGATCCGATGGTCGCGACCGGCTACTCGGCGGTGCATGCGGTCGACGTGCTCAAGCGCCGCAATGTGGCCGCCGAGAACATCATGTTCCTCGCGCTGGTCGCCGCTCCCGAAGGCGTGCAGGTGTTCCAGAACGCGCATCCGGACGTCAAACTGTACGTCGCGTCGCTCGATTCACACCTGAACGAGCACGCGTACATCGTGCCGGGTCTGGGCGACGCCGGCGACCGCCTGTTCGGCACGAAGAACTGAGGGCAGGCCGGAAGCGGCCTGAACACGGCGCGGAAAAATGCCGGGTGTGAGTGTGCAACGCCGCCGCGCCCCGTGTCCGTGCGCTTTGCGCGTAGTTTCCGGCCACGCCACCCCTGCCGCACCCCGGCGGCGTGATAAAATTCGAATCCGCTCCAGAAGCGGCCCAATCCGCGTCTGAGCCTGCATCGTTTGTACCGCCATCTGGCGCATCGCGCCTGTACGCGAAGCTTGCAGAGCCGGCGCCGGGTTTGCCGCACGCCAGCCGCCCCGCACCCACCGCGCCGCCGACCATTGGCCCCGCTGCACCGGGCCCGGCGCAGCGTAAGCGGGCCGAATGTGCAGGGCGAAGCCGGCTGACACGGGCGGCTAGTTCGGACGGGTCGCCGCCGGCGGTCTCACACCATGGTTTGAAATCGAGGCGCGCAACGCAAGCGCCCGACATCGCAACGACAATTGCACTATGCGTGCGCCCCGCTGGCGCGCGCGACGGAGAAAGGTATGGCGGGTCATTCGAAATGGGCCAACATCAAGCATAAGAAAGCAGCGGCCGATGCCAAGCGCGGCAAGGTCTGGACGCGGCTCATCAAGGAAATTCAGGTCGCGGCGCGCATGGGCGGCGGCGACATCGACTCGAACCCGCGTCTGCGGCTCGCCGTCGAAAAGGCGTACGACGCCAACATGCCGAAAGACAACGTCAACCGCGCGATCCAGCGCGGCGTGGGCGGCGTGGACGGCGCGAACTACGAAGAAATCCGCTATGAAGGCTACGGCATCGGCGGCGCGGCGGTGATCGTGGACACGATGACCGACAACCGCACCCGCACGGTCGCGGAAGTGCGTCACGCGTTCTCGAAGAACGGCGGCAACATGGGCACGGACGGCTCGGTGTCGTTCATGTTCGATCACGTCGGCCAGTTCCTGTTCGCGCCCGGCACGCCGGAAGACAAGCTGATGGAAGCCGCGCTCGAAGCTGGCGCCGACGACGTCGTCACGAACGAAGACGGCAGCATCGAAGTGCTGTGCCCGCCGAACGATCTCCCTAAGGTGAAGGTCGCGCTCGAAGCCGCCGGTTTCAAGGCCGAAGTGGCCGAGGTGACGATGAAGCCTCAGACGGAAGTCGAGTTCACCGGCGATGACGCCGTGAAAATGCAGAAGCTGCTCGACGCGCTGGAAAATCTGGACGACGTGCAGGAAGTCTATACAAACGCCGCGATCGCCGACGAATGAGCGTGCTCCGGCAGTGCGCGGCGCGCGGGTTCCCGTCGAACCGCGCCGCGGTGCCGGCTGGCCCTCGCGTCGTTGCATCGCCGCGCTTTCGCGTTATCGCGAAGCGGGCGTCTGGACTTGGCCCTGCGTTTGCGCACGGCCACGTTATCGTCACTCGGGTTCGCCCGCGTTCGGCTTGCCAGCTTCGCCGGCACCAAACATGCCTGGCGCGAATCTCGCTGTTTATTGCACGGCTGAGCTTGCTACTTCAGCCGTTTATCGTTTTTAAGTCTCGGGGATTCACATGAAGTTACTCGTCGTCGGTTCCGGCGGTCGCGAACATGCACTCGCATGGAAGCTCGCGCAATCGCCGCGGGTTCAGCTCGTCTACGTCGCGCCGGGCAACGGCGGCACCGCGCAGGACGAACGTCTGCGCAACATCGACATCACCGAGCCGGCCGCGCTCGCCGATTTCGTCGAGCAGGAACAGGTCGCCTTCACGCTGGTCGGGCCGGAAGCGCCGCTCGCGGCCGGCATCGTCAACCTGTTCCGCTCGCGCGGTCTGAAGATTTTCGGGCCGACCAAAGAAGCCGCCCAGCTCGAAAGCTCGAAGGACTTCGCGAAGGCGTTCATGAAACGCCACGCGATCCCGACCGCAGAATACGAAACCTTCGCCGACGTCGCCGCCGCGCACGCGTATCTGGACGCGAAGGGCGCGCCGATCGTCATCAAGGCCGACGGCCTCGCCGCCGGCAAGGGCGTGGTGGTCGCGCAAACACTGGAAGAAGCGCACGCCGCGGTCGACATGATGCTGTCGGACAACAAGCTCGGCGACGCCGGCGCGCGCGTCGTGATCGAGGAATTCCTCGCCGGCGAGGAAGCGAGCTTCATCGTGATGGTCGACGGCAAGCATGTGCTGCCGCTCGCGTCGAGCCAGGATCACAAGCGTCTGCTCGACGGCGACCAGGGCCCGAACACCGGCGGCATGGGCGCGTATTCGCCCGCGCCGATCGTCACGCCGCAACTGCACGCCCGCGTGATGCGCGAAATCATCCTGCCGACCGTGCGCGGCATGGAGAAGGAAGGCATCCGCTACACCGGCTTCCTGTATGCCGGTTTGATGATCGACGCACAAGGCAACCCGAAAACGCTCGAATTCAACTGCCGCATGGGCGACCCCGAAACTCAGCCGATCATGGCGCGTCTGAAAGGCGACTATTCGAAGGTGGTCGAGCAGGCGATTGCCGGCACGCTGGATACGGTCGAGCTGGATTGGGACCGCCGTACCGCGCTGGGCGTGGTGATCGCCGCGCACAACTATCCGGACACGCCGCGCAAGGGCGACCGCATCAACGGCATCCCCGCTGAAACCGCGGATTCGGTCACGTTCCACGCCGGCACCACGCTCGCCGACGGCAAGCTGACCGCGTCGGGCGGCCGTGTGCTGTGCGTGGTCGGCCTGGCGGATTCGGTGCGCACCGCGCAATCGGTCGCGTATGCAACGATCAACCAGATCTCGTTCGACGGCATGCAGTATCGCCGGGACATCGGCTACCGTGCGTTGAACCGCAAGCACGACGCCCGCACCGAAGGCAAGTAGCAGGCTACCACCCCACTCGCCCGCGTGCGGCGCTAACGGCGCTACACTGCGGGCGCAACACTGCAAGTTTCAGCGTCCACGGCAGCAGGTGGGCCGGCGCGGGCTGGAGCCCGTGCCCGACGCGGAACACCGACGGCCGCGCCCTCCCAGGTTTCTCCCTGACGAAAGCCCGCCCGTCGCCCTTCACGAAGAACCCGCGGTACGACGAGCGTGCCGCCCTCAGCATCTGCATTCATGAACGATTCAAGCTACGACGCACAAGCCGTGCGCAGCTGGCTGCAAGGCCTGCAAACGCATATCGCGGACATGCTCGGCGCGTTCGACGGCACGCCGTTCGCGACCGACGCATGGCAGCGCGCGCCCGGCGAGAAGCTGCGCGGCGGCGGTTGCACACGGATTCTCGAAGGCGGCAAGTTTTTCGAGCGGGCCGGCATCGGCTTCTCAGACGTCGCGGGCGACGCATTGCCCGGTTCGGCGAGCGCTGCGCGTCCGCAACTGGCCGGGCGCGGCTTCGAGGCGATGGGTGTGTCGCTCGTGCTGCATCCGCACAATCCGCACTGCCCGACCGTGCATATGAACGTGCGTCTCCTGATCGCGACCAAGGCCGGCGAAGAGCCGGTGTTCTGGTTCGGCGGCGGCATGGACCTGACGCCGTACTACGGCTACGAGGAAGACGCGCAGCATTTCCATCGCACCTGCCGCGACGCGCTACAGCCTTATGGCGCGGACCTCTACCCGAGTTTCAAGCGCTGGTGCGACGAGTATTTCTTCCTGAAGCACCGCAACGAACCGCGTGGCATCGGCGGGATTTTCTTCGACGATTTCTCCGCGCCAGGGTTTGATCAATCGTTCGCGATGCTCAGGAGCGTCGGCGACGCGTTCCTCAAAGCGTACCTGCCGATCATCGAAAAGCGCCGCAACATCCCGTACGGCGAAGCCGAGCGCGACTTCCAGGCGTACCGGCGCGGCCGCTATGTCGAGTTCAATCTGGTGTTCGACCGTGGCACACTGTTTGGACTGCAGAGCGGCGGACGCGCCGAATCGATCCTGATGTCGATGCCGCCTGTGGTGAACTGGCGCTACAACTGGCATCCCGAACCGGGTACGCCGGAAGCGCGTCTTTACAGCGATTTTCTCGTTCCGCGCGAGTGGGTGTGACGCCGCACTGCGCGCGCCGACCGCGTGGCTACGATTGAGGACCTTCACCTGAAGCCGAACGCTCACCCTGTCGCCCTGCCTCGCCGGATCGGCCTGCTAGGCGGCACTTTCGATCCGATCCACGACGGCCACCTCGCGCTCGCGCGGCGTTTCGCCGACGTGCTGCGGCTGACCGAACTGGTGCTGCTGCCGGCCGGCCAGCCGTGGCAAAAAGCGGACGTATCGCCGGCCGAGCACCGGCTCGCGATGACGCGCGCGGCGGCCAGCACGCTCACGCTGCCAGGCGTGACGGTGCGCGTCGCGACCGACGAAATCGATCACGACGGCCCCACGTACACGATCGACACGCTGCAACGCTGGCGTGCGCGCGAAGGTGAGGACGCATCGATTGCGCTTCTGATCGGGGCGGATCAACTGGTGCATCTCGACACATGGCGCGACTGGCGGCGCCTGTTCGACTTCACCCATATTTGCGCGGCCACCCGGCCCGGCTTCGACCTCGCGTCGATTCCGCCGGTGGTCGCACAGGAAATCGACGCGCGCCGTGCCCGCGCCGACGTTCTGCAAGCCACGCCATGCGGCCACTTGCTGATCGATACGACGCTTGCGTTCAACGTTTCGGCCACCGACATTCGCGCGCATCTGCGCGAGCAGGTGCGTCAACGGCTTGCCCTCACCGGCGGCGAACAGCAGGACGAGGCCGCGAGCCATGTCCCCACCGCGGTGTGGGACTATATTCTTCAACATCATCTGTACCACCGGTAACCCCATGGATATTCGCAAACTACAACGCGTGATCGTCGACGCTCTCGAAGACGTCAAGGCGCAAGACATCAAGGTGTTCAACACCAGCCACCTGACCGCGCTGTTCGATCGCGTGATCGTCGCGAGCGGCACCTCGAACCGGCAAACCAAGGCGCTCGCGTCGAGCGTGCGCGAAGGCGTGAAGGAGGCCGGCGGCGAGATCGTCAGCACCGAAGGCGAGGACATCGGCGAATGGGTGCTGGTGGATTGCGGCGACGCGATCGTCCACATCCTCCAACCGGCGCTGCGCCAGTACTACAACCTCGAGGAAATCTGGGGTGAGAAGCCGGTGCGCATCAAGCTGTCCACGTCCGATCCGTTCGGCGGCGCGCGAGCGAGCGAGCCTGAAGACGAGGACGAAGACGAAGAAGCGCCTGCTGTGAAGAAGCCCGCGCGCAAGACGGCCGCCCGCCGCAAGTAAGCGAGCTTTGGCCGGCATAGCGTAGAAGTCCGCCACTGCATCCGCGCTCACCTTCGTCATGAAACTGCATATCCTCGCCGTCGGCCACAAGATGCCGGACTGGATCGCCACCGGCTTCGACGAATACGCGAAGCGCATGCCACCCGAGCTGCGCATCGAGCTGCGCGAGATCAAACCCGAGCAGCGTTCGTCCGGCCGCCCGGCGGAAAGCGTGATGGCCGCCGAGCGGCAGAAGATCGAAGCCGCATTGCCGAAGAACGCGCGCATCGTCGCGCTCGACGAACGCGGCAAGGACTGGACCACGATGCAGCTGGCCGGCGCGCTACCCGGCTGGCAGCAGGACGGCCGCGACGTGGCCTTTCTGATCGGTGGCGCCGACGGACTCGATCCCGATCTGAAAGCGCGCGCCGACATGCTGTTGCGCGTGTCGAGCCTGACCTTGCCGCACGCGATGGTTCGCGTGCTGCTTGCCGAACAGCTTTACCGCGCGTGGACCATCACGCAAAATCACCCCTATCACCGCGCGTGAGCAGACGAGGCGGCTGACCGGTCGCGAGTTTTGTTGCGGGTTTTGCTCGACGCGTTGCTACGCGTTTCCGGTCTTGCCGCCGGTGCCGATGCCGATGCCGGTCGACCTTCGCGTCGGCTTTTTTGCATCGTTCTCATTTTCGACGCGCCTGATTAACGTACGTGTGCGACGCATTCGAGCGACGCCCGCTCGGCGCGCCCGTCGCACGTTCCCGCACTCAGGTTCCTGCAATCCGCTTCACCGAGACCCGTACATGTCCACGCCCGCCGCATCGCTGCATCCGTTCGTCTACCTCGCTTCGCAGAGCCCTCGTCGCCAGGAGTTGCTGCAACAGCTCGGCGTGCGTTTCGAACTGCTGCTGCCCCGCCCCGATGAAGATGCCGAGGCGCTCGAAGCCGAGTTACCCGGCGAACGCCCGCGCGATTACGTGCAACGCGTGTGCATCGCCAAGGCGCACGCCGCGCGTGCGCGCCTCGTGGCCGGGGGCCATGCGGCGCGGCCGATCCTCGTTGCAGATACAACCGTCACGATCGACGACGCGATTCTCGGCAAGCCCGTCGATGCCGACGACGCCGTCGCGATGCTCAAGCGCCTCGCGGGCCGGGCTCACGAAGTGCTGACGGCCATCGCCGTGATCGACGCCGACGGCGCGTTGCTGCCCGCCGCGCTATCGGTATCGAAGGTGCGTTTTGCTGCGGTGCACGCAGACGCGATCCGGCGTTATGCGGCGAGCGGCGAACCGCTCGGCAAGGCGGGCGCATATGGCGTGCAGGGACGCGCCGCGGAGTTTATCGAGCATATCGACGGGTCCTATTCAGGTATCATGGGTTTGCCGCTTTTTGAAACCGCTGCCCTCCTGCGTGCAGCGCGCATCGACTTCTAAAATAACACCATGAATGAAGAAATCCTGATCAATGTCACGCCGCAGGAAACGCGCGTCGCGCTCGTCCAGCAGGGCGCCGTCCAGGAACTTCACGTCGAACGAACGCTGTCGCGCGGGCGCGTCGGCAATGTCTATCTCGGCAAGGTCGTACGCGTGTTGCCGGGCATGCAATCCGCCTTCATCGACATCGGTCTCGAACGCGCCGCGTTTCTGCACGTAGCCGATATCTGGCATCCGCGCATTGCCGGCGAGCCGCAACATCAGACGCCGCATCAACCGATCGAGAAGATCGTGTTCGAAGGTCAGGCACTGATGGTGCAGGTCGTCAAGGACCCGATCGGCACCAAGGGCGCGCGGCTGTCCACGCAAGTGAGCATTGCCGGGCGCACGCTCGTGTATCTGCCGCAGGAGCCGCACATCGGCATCTCGCAGAAGATCGAGAGTGAGGCCGAGCGCGAAGCGGTGCGCGCGCGTCTGACCGCCGTGCTGCCCGCCGACGAAAAAGGCGGCTACATCGTGCGCACGATCGCCGAAGATGCGACCAGCGAAGAGTTGGCGGGCGACGTCGCGTATCTGCGCAAGACGTGGGCGACGATTCTGTCGCAAGGCCAGCGCATGCCGCCGACCAGCCTGCTCTACCAGGATCTGAATCTCGCGCAGCGCGTGCTGCGCGATTTCGTCAACGATGAAACGTCGCGCATTCAGGTCGATTCGCGTGAGACGTATCAGATGCTTGCCGACTTCGCGGCGGAGTTCACGCCGGCGGTGTCGTCGAAACTGCATCACTACACCGGCGAGCGGCCGTTATTCGATCTGTACAACATCGAAAGCGAGATTCAGCGCGCGTTGTCGCGGCGGGTGGATCTGAAGTCGGGCGGCTATCTGGTGATCGACCAGACCGAAGCGATGACCACCATCGACGTGAATACCGGCGGCTATGTCGGCGCGCGCAACTTCGACGATACGATCTTCAAGACCAACCTCGAAGCCGCGCATACGATCGCCCGGCAATTGCGGCTGCGCAATCTGGGCGGCGTGATCATCATCGACTTCATCGATATGGAAAACACAGAGCATCGCGACCAGGTGCTCGGCGAGTTGAAGAAGGCGTTGTCGCGGGATCGCACGCGCGTGACAGTGAATGGGTTCTCACAGCTCGGGCTGGTGGAGATGACGCGCAAGCGCACGCGCGAGTCCTTGGCGCATGTGCTGTGCGAGCCGTGCCCGGTTTGCCAGGGCAAGGGGCAAGTGAAGACGTCGCGTACGGTTTGCTACGACGTGCTGCGTGAGATTCTGCGCGAGTCGCGGCAGTTCAATCCGCGCGAGTTTCGTGTGGTGGCGTCGCAGCAGGTGATCGATCTGTTCCTCGAGGAAGAGTCGCAGCATCTGGCGATGCTGATTGATTTTATTGGCAAGCCGGTGTCGTTGCAGGTGGAGTCGAATTTGAGTCAGGAGCAATACGATATTGTTTTGATGTAGCTTGATTGACGTTTATTTGCGTTCATTCAAAACCGCCGAAAGCCTTTACTGGCGGGCGTTTTCAGGAAAATTAAGTTAATCGCCGTTGATCGCCGTACCATG
>NZ_JARESU010000320.1:0-3388 GCF_046027075.1 Paraburkholderia sp. RL18-085-BIA-A
TGATGGTAGCGGTCCGGACCCGTACATTACACGGCGGCGTCGATCAGAAACGCGAAACGACTCCTGTTCTGCAGAACTGTTCGGTGCTTGCTGTCGACGGCATCGATGGGCGGTATCGGGTGCGTCGGAAGGAGCCCGAAGGGCGAGTGCAGACGCACCCGGCGCGGCGCGTTTCAGGAGGGGGTGACGCAGGAGTCTGGATGCGGTAGAAGAGGGTTTTGCCTACCGCCGAAGAAACAGGCCCGACACCGGCACAAACCGCCAAGTTCACTCCGGTGTCGAGCCCAACACGCGCACGACAGGGTACGGGTGCCCGCCAAGTATCGCATCCCCCGTCAGCCCTGTCGATATCGCATCGGCATTGACGGGGATTGCCGATGCCGGCCACAGGCCGCCTCTTTGTGTGCGCCCGCTGCCGGGTGCAGGTCATCGTTTGCCGCCGTTGCGACCGCGGCCAGATCTACTGCGACGGCGATTGCTCGCAGCTCGCCCGTCAGGCCAACTTGCGCGAGGCCGCTCAGCGCTATCGGCGCAGTCGCCACGGCCGGTTAGCGCACGCCGAACGGATGCGCCGCTATCGCAGCCGCCAGAATAAAGTGACGCATCACGGTTCCGCCGTGCCTGCCGCCGATGCTCTACTGGCACCGACTTCGACGACGTCGGCGGCCACAGCAGCGGTACCCGCCACCGCCGCTTCTGTGCCTGAGCATTGCCACTTCTGCCATTGCGTCTGTGCGGGCTTCGTACGCCTCGGGCCACTTCGCCGTCGGGTCTTCCGTGATGTTCGTACTGCTACTGACTGCACAGGAAACGACCCATGACCATCGGAGCTGAACTCGAAGCGCAGATCCTGCGCTACTACCACGTCGAGAAGTGGCGCTGCGGCACCATCGCGCGCCAGTTACACGTACACCGCGGCACTGTCCAGCGCGTGCTGGCGCAGGCCGGACTGCCCAGAGTCGGCGCGGTGCTGCGGCCCTCGCAAATCGATGCCTACCTGCCGTTCATCCATGAGACGCTGAAGAAGTTTCCGTCACTCACGGCCAGCCGCCTGTATGCGATGGTCTATGAGCGCGGCTACCGGGGCAGTCATGATCACTTCCGGCACCTGATCTCGCTCCATCGTCCACGTCCGGTGGCCGAGGCGTACCTTCGGCTTCGCACCTTGCCAGGAGAACAAGGTCAATGCGACTGGGCCAGCTTCGGCCATCTGCAGATCGGGCGTGCGCGCCGGCCCCTGATGGCCTTCGTGATGGTGCTGTCGTGGTCCAGGCAGATCTACCTGCGCTTCTTCCTCGATGCGCGCATGGACAGCTTCCTGGCCGGTCACGCCGGTGCCTGGGCGGCATGGTCCGGGTTGCCACGTATCGTCTTGTACGACAATCTTAAAAGTGCAGTGCTCGAACGTCAGGGCGACGCGATCCGCTTCAACCCGACGCTGCTCGCGTTCGCCGCGCATCATCGTTACGAACCCCGTCCCGTGGCCGTGTGCAGGGGGAACGAGAAGGGGCGTGTCGAAAGGGCAATCAGGTTTGTACGCGAGAACTTCTTTGCCGCGCGCAAGTTCGCTGACCTCGACGACCTCAATGCTCAGGCCGCGGTCTGGTGCGCGGGTCCCGCCGCCGATCGTCCTTGCCGGGAAGAGCCCACGATCACCGTGCGCGAAGCCTTCGCCCGTGAACAGCCCAACCTGCTCGCCTTGCCAGAGAATCCGTATCCGTGCGAACTGCAACTGGCCGCGAAGGTTGGCAAGCAGCCGTACTTGCGCTTCGACCTGAACGACTACACGATCCCGCATACCCACGTGCGGCGCACGCTCACGGTGCGGGCCGATCCCCGGCAGGTACGCATTCTCGATGGCGCCGATCTGCTCGCCACCCATGTGCGCAGTTACGATCGCGGCGCGCAGATCGAGATTGCCGCGCACATCGACGCCCTCGTCGCGCGCAAACGCGAAGCCCGTCACCATCGCGGCCTCGACCATCTGGCCCGGGCGGCGCCGGCCAGCCAGGCGTTGATGCTGCGCGCCGCTGAACTCGGCGGCAATCTGGGCAACATCACATCCAATCTGCTGCGCCTGCTCGATCGCTATGGCGCCTCCGAACTGCAGGCGGCCATTGAGGACACCCTCGCCAGTGGCGCGGCGCCTCATCCGAATCCGGTACGTCTGGCGCTGGAGCGCCGGCGCGAGGCGCGCAGGCTGCCTCCGCCGGTGGCGGTCCCAATGCCCGAACACGTGCGCAAGAGGGACGCGCTGGTGACACCTCATCGGCTCGACATTTACGACCAGATCACGGGAGACACCGATGAGCGCGCCTGATGATCTGCAAAGCCGCGCGAACGCCTTGCGCCTGTACGGACTGCTCGCACACTGGCCTGATGTGGTAGCCGAGCCGTGGGTTGCGCCATTGCTGCAGTGGGAAGAGGACGAGCGCGGACGCCGTTCTCTGGAGCGACGCATCCGCGATGCCCATCTGGGCAGCTTCAAACCGCTATGCGACTTCGACTGGGCCTGGCCCAGGCGGTGCGATCGTGGTGCCGTCGAAGAGCTGATGGCGCTTGAGTTCGTCAAGGACACCGCGAACGTCGTGCTGATCGGACCGAACGGCGTCGGCAAATCGACACTGGCGCTCAATCTCGCCTATCAGGCAATCGTCCATGGTCACACGGCCTTGTTTACTACCGCCGGCCAGATGCTTGGTGAACTGGCCGCGCTCGATAGCGATTCGGCGTTGCGCCGCCGGCTGAACCGCTATGCCTCACCCCACGTGCTTGTGATCGACGAGGTCGGCTACCTCTCGTACTCGAACCGCCACGCCGATCTGCTGTTCGAACTCGTCAGCCGGCGGTACGGTGTCGCGTCGACAGTGGTGACCACAAACAGACCATTCGGAGAATGGCATGAGGTGTTTCCGAACGCGGCTTGCGTCGTCTCCCTTGTTGACCGACTGGTGCATCGGGCGGAAGTCGTTGTGATCGAGGGCGAGTCCTATCGGGTGAAGGAGGCGCGTGAGCGGGCCGAACTGCGCACAAAAAGACGCACTACCAACCGTACGGAGAAAAAGTGATGAAGAGCCTTGCACACATGCCATCGGGTATCGTCCGCGGGCTCGACTTCCTGATAGATGCGAACTGGTCGCCTGAACAGGCACTCGCCGTCTTCGAACTGCTCAGCGATCTGCGTGCGAATCTGGATGCACTACTCCATCGAGTTGCATGACCTGATTCGCGAGCAGCGATCGCCTCCTGACGATCCGGAAGATATCCTCGACGATCTCTTCTGAACCAACTGACACGCCAGGCGGCCGCCACTGGCCGCCTGGTATTGTTGACGCTTCCACTCAGCCTTGCGCCGCCGTCTAGTGTCGGGTCTACGCCGCCGCCAACA
>NZ_JARESU010000321.1:0-3353 GCF_046027075.1 Paraburkholderia sp. RL18-085-BIA-A
TGACTGGGGGATTAGCTCAGCTGGGAGAGCACCTGCTTTGCAAGCAGGGGGTCGTCGGTTCGATCCCGTCATCCTCCACCAATCCTCAATGCGCAGCGTTCTGTGAATACACAGAGCGTTGTGCATTGGCGATTGAGCCAGTCAGTAGAGATACGTGGTTATAGCAACTGCGATATCGGCTGTCGTTCTTTAACAATCAGGAAGAAGTAGTAAAGAGATTCACGAAAGATCACTTAGAGATGGGTGATTGAGTAGGTGAATCAGGGTTGTGATTGTATCAATGTATGAAAAGGTGATCGAAAGATTGCTTTGGAATACGGCGCAACACGAATACTCAACCTGTAACGAGTGTGCAACGTGGCATTCCCTGTGAATGTCCCTGTCCCCTTCGGGGATGGGGCCGGAGTCAGCGCTAAAGCGCTAACTGCGGATCGACAAGACACACCCGTTATAGGGTCAAGCGAACAAGTGCATGTGGTGGATGCCTTGGCGATCACAGGCGATGAAGGACGCGGTAGCCTGCGAAAAGCTTCGGGGAGCTGGCAAACGAGCTTTGATCCGAAGATGTCCGAATGGGGAAACCCACTCCGAATGGAGTATCCATGACTGAATACATAGGTCATGAGAAGCGAACGCGGTGAACTGAAACATCTAAGTAACCGCAGGAAAAGAAATCAACCGAGATTCCCAGAGTAGTGGCGAGCGAAATGGGACCAGCCTGTACTCTTTATTCTTGTTGTTAGTCGAAGGCTCTGGAAAGTGCCGCCATAGCAGGTGATAGCCCTGTAGACGAAAACAGCGAGGAAGAACTGGGTGTACGACAAGTAGGGCGGGACACGTGAAATCCTGTCTGAAGATGGGGGGACCATCCTCCAAGGCTAAATACTCGTGATCGACCGATAGTGAACCAGTACCGTGAGGGAAAGGCGAAAAGAACCCCGGGAGGGGAGTGAAACAGATCCTGAAACCGCATGCATACAAACAGTCGGAGCCTCGCAAGGGGTGACGGCGTACCTTTTGTATAATGGGTCAGCGACTTACATTCAGTGGCGAGCTTAACCGATTAGGGCAGGCGTAGCGAAAGCGAGTCCGAACAGGGCGTCCAGTCGCTGGGTGTAGACCCGAAACCAGGTGATCTATCCATGGCCAGGATGAAGGTGCGGTAACACGTACTGGAGGTCCGAACCCACTAACGTTGAAAAGTTAGGGGATGAGCTGTGGATAGGGGTGAAAGGCTAAACAAACCTGGAAATAGCTGGTTCTCTCCGAAAACTATTTAGGTAGTGCCTCGTGTATCACCTTCGGGGGTAGAGCACTGTCATGGTTGTGGGGTCCATTGCGGATTACTACGCCATAGCAAACTCCGAATACCGAAGAGTGCAATCACGGGAGACAGACATCGGGTGCTAACGTCCGGTGTCAAGAGGGAAACAACCCAGACCGCCAGCTAAGGTCCCCAAATATTGCTAAGTGGGAAACGAAGTGGGAAGGCTAAAACAGTCAGGAGGTTGGCTTAGAAGCAGCCATCCTTTAAAGAAAGCGTAATAGCTCACTGATCGAGTCGTCCTGCGCGGAAGATGTAACGGGGCTAAGCAATATACCGAAGCTGCGGATGCATATTTATATGCATGGTAGGAGAGCGTTCCGTAAGCCTGCGAAGGTGCACTGGAAAGTGTGCTGGAGGTATCGGAAGTGCGAATGCTGACATGAGTAGCGATAAAGGGGGTGAAAGGCCCCCTCGCCGTAAGCCCAAGGTTTCCTACGCAACGTTCATCGGCGTAGGGTGAGTCGGCCCCTAAGGCGAGGCAGAAATGCGTAGCTGATGGGAAGCAGGTTAATATTCCTGCACCATTGTTGAATGCGATGGGGGGACGGATCGCGGAAGGTTGTCCGGGTGTTGGAAGTCCCGGTCCTTGCATTGGAGAAGGCGCTTTGGCAAATCCGGGCGCGGAATTCAAGGGTGCGAGGCCAGCAGCTTAGGCTGCGAAGCAATCGGAAGTGGTTCCAGGAAAAGCCTCTAAGCTTCAGTTCAACAGTGACCGTACCGCAAACCGACACAGGTGGGCGAGATGAGTATTCTAAGGCGCTTGAGAGAACTCGGGAGAAGGAACTCGGCAAATTGGTACCGTAACTTCGGGATAAGGTACGCCCCTGTAGCTTGATGCGCCTGCGCGCAGAGGGTGAAGGGGTTGCAATAAACTGGTGGCTGCGACTGTTTAATAAAAACACAGCACTCTGCAAACACGAAAGTGGACGTATAGGGTGTGACGCCTGCCCGGTGCCGGAAGATTAAATGATGGGGTGCAAGCTCCTGATTGAAGTCCCGGTAAACGGCGGCCGTAACTATAACGGTCCTAAGGTAGCGAAATTCCTTGTCGGGTAAGTTCCGACCTGCACGAATGGCGTAACGATGGCCACACTGTCTCCTCCCGAGACTCAGCGAAGTTGAAGTGTTTGTGATGATGCAATCTCCCCGCGGCTAGACGGAAAGACCCCATGAACCTTTACTGTAGCTTTGCATTGGACTTTGAACCGGTCTGTGTAGGATAGGTGGGAGGCTATGAAGCGTGGACGCCAGTCTGCGTGGAGCCAACCTTGAAATACCACCCTGATCTGTTTGAGGTTCTAACCTTGGCCCGTAATCCGGGTCGGGGACAGTGCATGGTAGGCAGTTTGACTGGGGCGGTCTCCTCCCAAAGTGTAACGGAGGAGTACGAAGGTACGCTAGGTACGGTCGGAAATCGTGCTGATAGTGCAATGGCATAAGCGTGCTTAACTGCGAGACCGACAAGTCGAGCAGGTGCGAAAGCAGGTCATAGTGATCCGGTGGTTCTGTATGGAAGGGCCATCGCTCAACGGATAAAAGGTACTCTGGGGATAACAGGCTGATACCGCCCAAGAGTTCATATCGACGGCGGTGTTTGGCACCTCGATGTCGGCTCATCTCATCCTGGGGCTGTAGCCGGTCCCAAGGGTATGGCTGTTCGCCATTTAAAGAGGTACGTGAGCTGGGTTTAAAACGTCGTGAGACAGTTTGGTCCCTATCTGCCGTGGGCGCTGGATATTTGAAGGGGGCTGCTCCTAGTACGAGAGGACCGGAGTGGACGAACCTCTGGTGTACCGGTTGTCACGCCAGTGGCATCGCCGGGTAGCTATGTTCGGAAGAGATAACCGCTGAAAGCATCTAAGCGGGAAACTCGCCTTAAGATGAGATATCCCCGGGGCTTCGAGCCCCTTGAAGGGTCGTTCAAGACCAGGACGTTGATAGGTCAGGTGTGTAAGCGCAGTAATGCGTTGAGCTAACTGATACTAATTGCCCGTAAGGCTTGATCCTATAACAGGTGTGTTTTGCG
>NZ_JARESU010000322.1:0-3332 GCF_046027075.1 Paraburkholderia sp. RL18-085-BIA-A
CTGCGCTTTGACGAGACCAGGCCCGATGGGACACCGCGCAAGCTACTTGACGTATCGCGTCTGAGCAGCCTTGGCTGGTCGCCCTCGATCGACCTCAGGACCGGAATCGAGGCCACCTATCGTGCGTTCCTCCGCGATGCAAGCCAGAATGAAGACAAGGTCCCGATGACCTGAATGGCTGACGGGACATCGCCCAACCTTGCAGGGCGCCTATCCAATCGGTCGGGATACACAAGGTGACGCGTTGATGCCGCCAACCAGGCACTGGCGCGATCGATTTCGAACTGCCTTGGACGCGTTACCGGACCGGCAGCCGTTTGATGCCCTATTTTCAGCCTCAGGACCAGAAAGAGAACTCCTGCAACTCACCGACGAAGGTTGGTTGCGCACTGACGCGTTTGGCTCGCTTTTTACGAGCAGGCGCCGGGGCCAGACCTTCCCGCGCTATTGATTCAGCAGCCAGGCGGCAGGACGGCGCTGCATAAGGCCGTTTGCCTGTCCCGATCGAGGTGCGTTTGGCGCAACTGGGGAAGATTTTGGAAAATGAGCATTTGAAGAAGCCATGGCTCACATTTCAGCGCGCGCTGCTGCAGAGCATCGCCACGGAAGTGCGCCGCAACGGCACGGCAAAACAGCAATACACAGCGAACCTTACGCAGGCTGTGCACCAGCCAGACCCCAGCACCCTCAACGAACAACGGTTCGAACGTCATGTCGAGCCACCGCTCGACGAGTTGATGCAAATGCGCACGCGGGTCGATCGCGTGCACCAGGTAGTAGACAATATCCATGAGATGCAGCGACGGCATACCGCTCTGTTGAATGACATTCGGGACGCCACGTGCCGAAAGGCTGACCCGCCGCTTTACGTTCCGACAGCGGCGCCAAAATGTGAGCCAGGGTTGCAAGCCCTGCGTTTCAGCGAACGTCCCATCCGCCACATGATTGGGTTCGAGGCCGAACTGCGCAAGCTCATGTTGTTCATTTCAGATTCTGAGCAGTTTCGCTGGTGGGGTGTCGTTGGCGAAGGAGGTACCGGTAAGTCACGATTGGCGCTCGAACTAGTTGAGCGGTTGTTGCGCGAGGGCTGGAGCGCAGGTTTTCTGCGCAGTCGCGGAAAGAATTTTCCTGACTGGCTCGCAGGGGAGCATGCGTGGGACTGGACGCCAGAAGCGCCAACGTTACTGGTTATTGACTGTGTAGCAGAGCGCGCTGGGCAGCTTTTGCGGCGGTTCACCTCTTTGCACGAGAGGCGCAGCCGTCTCCTTCATCCCGTCCGCGTGTTGCTGCTGGACCGTCCAGGTGTATTCGGGCCGGTATTTTCGGACCGGCTGTCGATGCCGGGGGAAACGCGCGACGAATACCTGATAGCTGCCAAAGCGGCGTTGTACCGGCCGCCCCTGCCAGAGGCCGAGCCAGCTAAAGCGGAGCTCGCATCTCTACGGTACGTTAGTCAATATCCGGTCGTTCAAGACACCGATTTCCTGGAGATTCATCCCCTTCCGCGAGTGCTGTGGCGTGTCTTTCTGGAGACTGCGCTCGGCACACGCCTGGCGTTGCCCGCGGACAGAGAGCCGTTCTGGCAGGATGTGGCTCGCATCAGTGATGACGGCAAGCCATTGCTGTTGCACGCGATAGCCGAGGCGCTTGAATCGGTGGTCGACGCGAGCGGAGAACTGGGGCTTGACCGCCTGAACCGCGACCATCTCCTCGATGAAATGCTGGAGCGCGAACGCCACACATCCTGGCGGAGCGCGGCTGGCGTTAGCGACCGAGAGACATGGCAGCACAAACTGCCCCAATATGAATCTGCTATTGCGCTTGTGACATTGACTCGTGGCTTGCCGCTCAGACTGGCCAGAGCGCCACTCACCGAAATCGCGTTGCTTGGACCGCCAAAGCAGAACGACGCGCTTCCTTGCAATGGTCTGGAAGCGATCCTGAATCAGGACGGGACGCCGCCCGATGGCAGACTGCGGCCGCTGGAACCAGACCTGTTTGGTGAATATTTGTTGGTCAGCGGCGCGCAACCCAATGAGCGAGGCGAACGCCGCCTCGATGTTGATGTCATTGCCAAACGGGCGGTAGAACTCGACGCGTCCGCGTGTGGGCAAACGATGTTGATGGCCAGCCGAGATTATCCGGAAGAGTTGATGCCGTGGATCCTCGCGATCCTGCGATGCTTGCCGGCTGATGCCTGCGCTGAAGAAAGCACTGACGCCGCCTGGGCCTCCCCCTTTCCCAGCCTATGCCTCGCGATCGGCAACTTGCTACGATCGGAGGATGATCATGGCACGTGAGGCCGTCCAATCGAGCTTAATCGAAAGCTTACGTGAAGTCGCGGGGCGTTCGAGAGCTAACCGCTATGGCGTGGTGTTCGGTTTGTTTGTCCAGCAGGCTCATGCGCAGCGACGTGCGTATGGCCTGGACCAGCTCATTTTTGATCTGAAGAGTCAGGACGAGGGGAGTCTTCGTTTTGATGAAATTTTTTGTCGGGGGGCGGTAAGTGCCATCGGTGACTACGGCAGCGCGCAGGCGTTCGCGGAACTGGAGACGTGGGGGCGGTGTCTGCGCGAGCTTGCTGAACGCCATCCCGAGCACGCCGAAATCCAGCTCCAGCTCGCCCGCGGCGCGGTGAATGCCATCAATCGCTACGGCAACGCGCAGGCCTTCGCGGAACTGGAAACGTGGGGGCGGTGTCTGCGCGAGCTCGGCGAGCGCCATCCCGAGCACGCCGATATCCAGCTCCGGCTCGCTAGCGGCGCGGTGAATGCCATCATCGCCTACGGCAGCGCGCAGGCGTTCGCCGAACTGGAAGCGTGGGGCCGATATCTGCGCAAGCTCGCTGAGGTCATCCCGAACAAAGCTAGAGTCGGAAGTGGTGTTGCGACTGAAGTCAGCCGCAAAGCGTAGACGACAACCGGTTAAGCAGCGAACTGATTCAGATAGTATCGCTGCGTCAATACCACGGGTGACAGATAGTCGAGACGCGCCTGCGTGCGCTGGCGGTTGTAGGACATATCGATGCATTCACTGACTGAGTGCTTTGCCTGCTCACGTGTGGCGAAACGGTGATGATAGAACAGCTCACTTTTCAGTGTTCCCCCCAGAACGATTCAATCGGCGCAGGAACTGGCCCGCTAGCTCCTGATACGCGTGCGCACAGTATCGGGCGAACATGTCGATGGAGTATTTCATCTCGCATCCCTACACAATGCAAATACACCCGCCGCCATTACCGCTTTCTTGCGACGAACATGACGGACAGGTCGGCCCCGTTCAGCTGGCCGCCCATCCATCTCACGCTATCGAGCACCTCGAAACCGCTCAGG
>NZ_JARESU010000323.1:0-3329 GCF_046027075.1 Paraburkholderia sp. RL18-085-BIA-A
TTCTCGCAAGTCAGCAACTGTCTGTCATGAGGAACGCCGCGTAGTCAAAGGCGCGTCCTTCGAGATTACCCATCCATTCCACCCAGCACGTGGAAATCGCTTTGTCCTGGTGAGTCGCAAGCAGAACTGGGGTGAAGATCGCGTGATGTATTTCGACGCACACAAGCGTCTGCGCTCGGTGCTGGCATCCTGGACTGATGTCCCGGAGACAGATCTGTTCGCGCAGGCCTCCGGTGGACATTCCTGGTTTAGAACTGACGATCTGCTTCGATTGCGTGCGCTTGTTGACGATCTGTTGGGAGCTCGCGATGTCAAATAAATTTCGCCGTGCGCGTAAAGTGAAATACGCCGCTTTCGAGATGATTTTAGCTCCACACGAGCAAGATAATCTTCATTTGGTTGCGTATTTCAGCGCTATTTCTAGAATTGATCTGATCACAGAGATACTTGACGTATCGAACGTGCAGGCGTATTTTATTTTCCATCACATCACCGAGAGATCATGCAATGACCAGGCCACCGTCAAAGCGCGATCGACTACGCGAACTTGGTGCGCTCAATCCTCATCCCGACCGAATACGGGCGCCATGGTTTCGATCGGGCGATTTCTTCGATCCCGACGATCTTGTTCAGGTCAAGTACGAGATGTTGCGTCATGTTCGGGTCGATGGCGCTTCCAAGGCCGAGGCGGCCGCCCTGTTCGGAATGTCCCGGCCGACGTTCTATCAGGCGGAGAGCGCCTTTGCGAGCGAGGGGCTGCCAGGGTTGCTTCCGAAACAGCGTGGGCCCAAAGGCGCGCACAAACTCAACTCGGTGGTCATGGCGTTCATCGAGGAGCGTCTACAGCAAGATGGCAGTCTTCGCGCTCGCGCGCTTGCGCAGGAGATCGAAACCTGGCTGGAGCTTTCGATCCACCCACGCAGTATCGAACGTGCGTTAGCACGCAAAAAAAAACCGTAGACGATTCTCCCCAATTCCGTCCGCCTTCGTCAGCGCTGGCTCGCTACGAAGCGCTACGGGCCGACCTGCTCGGCACAGGTTCTAACTCAGAAGGCCACGCGGCCATACGCTTTCATGGCCTGTTGCACGGGCTGGCGATCCAACGCCCGGACGCTTCGCGCATCGAGGCTCCCACTCCATCCGTGCCTGCTTCCAACTCAGTGCGGGATAACGGCGCGCTTGTTCGCGTGCTGGCCAACCTCGTACTGCGCACCCACGAGGAGCTTGCCCATGTCTACTAACTCCGCTCAGAAGGTCACAACTGAACATCTGCGGCGTGATGCGTTCCTCTACGTTCGGCAGTCGTCGCTTCGGCAGGTGTTCGAGAATACCGAGAGTACGAAGCGGCAATATGCGCTGCGCGATCGCGCCGTTTCGCTCGGGTGGCCGATCGAACGTATTCACGTCGTCGATAACGATCTCGGCATGTCAGGTTCCAGCGCCCAGGAGCGAGATGGCTTTCAGCACCTGGTCGCCGAGGTCGCCAATGGTCACGCCGGCATCGTACTGGGATTGGAAGTGTCGCGCCTTGCGCGCAATAATGCAGACTGGCATCGCCTGATCGAACTTGCATCGCTCACGCAAACTTTGATTCTGGACGAAGATGGAATTTACGATCCTGGTCAATTTAATGATCGCCTTTTGCTTGGGTTAAAGGGCGCCATGAGCGAAGCTGAACTTCATATTCTCAAGGGCCGGCTGCAAGGCGGGATCAAGAACAAGGCACGCCGGGGCGAGCTGGAAGTGCCTTTGCCAATCGGATTTGTGTACCACCCAAATGGCTCAGTGGCGCTCGATCCTGATCAACAGGTCAGGGGCGCGCTACAGTTGCTCTTCGACACGTTTCGGCAAGCTGCGTCGGCTACCGCCACGGTCAAGCGATTTCACCAGGAGGGTTGGCTGTTTCCGCGTCGCATCCGCCGGGGGATTGGCAAGGGAGATTTGATCTGGGGGCCGTTGGAACACTGTCGTGTCATCCAGATACTGCATAACCCCCGTTATGCCGGCGCCTATGTGTATGGTCGCACACGCGGAGCGTATCGTCCGGGACGTAAGTCCACGGCGCTTAAGGTTGACCGAGAGAATTGGCAGGTGTTAATCCAGAAGGCTCATCCAGGCTTTATCGACTGGGAGGAGTTCGAACGCAACCAGGCGACGCTTAAGCAGAATCTAACCGGATTCGGTCGCGACCGACGAGGCAGCATGCCACGCGAGGGCGTTGGGCTCCTGCAGGGGCGCGTCGTATGCGGAGTGTGTGGCGCACGTATGCGCGTACGGTACCAGGTTGTGGGCAATAAACTCGAACCGTACTATATGTGCACGGAGAATCCGGTGCGCCGCGCCGGCAAACCCTGTCAGTCTGTTCGCGGAAGCGCCATCGATGACGCGATAGGATCACTGCTTCTGGAGAGCGTCGCACCGGCAGCCCTCGAGGTCGCGCTAGCTGTCGAAGATGAGATATCAGGGCGCGTCAAACAGGCCGCGGATCAGCGTCAGAACCAACTGGTCCGGGCACGCTATGATGCCGAACTCGCGCGCCGTCGATATATGAGTGTCGACCCGACCAACCGGCTTGTCGCCGACACGCTGGAAGCGGACTGGAACGAACGTCTGCGCGTACTGGATGGATTGCAACAGGAGAACGAACGACTTCAGAACGCCGATCACAAGCTGTTAAGCAGCGATGCGCGAACCCAGATTCAGGCCCTCGCCGAAGACTTCCCCCGCGTCTGGAATGACCGACGAGTCGTGCCGGTCGAGCGCAAGCGCATGGTCGCTTTGCTCATTGAAGACGTAACCCTGGTCAAGTCCGAACGCGTCGCGATCCATGTACGCTTTCGCGGCGGGCGAACGACTTCGTTGGAGATCGATAAGCCCAGGCCCATCGCACTGATTCGCAAGACGCTGCCGGAAGTCGTTGCGAAGGTCGACGAACTCCTCGAAACCGGCTCGGATCGGCAAGTCGCCGAACAACTTAATGCGCTCGGTTATACAAACTGGAAAGGTGAAGCGTTTACGCACAAGAAGGTCTTTATCGTCCGCACCGCCTATCGGCTCAAGAGCCGGTTTGAACGCCTGCGCGAACGCGGCATGTTGACAGCCAACGAACTCGCCGCGCAACTCGGAGTGTGCCCGACTAGCATTCATCTGTGGGGCCAGCGCGGGCTGTTGCGTCAGCATCGCTACGGTAACCTGCATCGCTGCCTGTACGAGCCCGTCGGCGACGTCGTCCTGGTCAAAGGACAAGGCGGTCGCTACGGTTCGACTCAACCGACATTTATCGCTGTTCCACCAACCGCACAAGGTGCAGTATGAAGCGTACGCCTTCT
>NZ_JARESU010000324.1:0-3243 GCF_046027075.1 Paraburkholderia sp. RL18-085-BIA-A
GACCACCGTACACGTAATCCCCGCCGCCAGCACGACCCCATCCGGCACCGCATCGATCTCCACGCGCACCGGCACGCGCTGCGCGAGGCGCACCCAGTTGAAGGTCGGATTCACATCGGCGAGCAGTTCGTGGCTTTGTGGATTGTCACGATCGTAGATGCCGCGCGAGATGCTTTCGACGTGACCCTGCAGCGTGCCGCCGCTCATCAGCCGCACCTCAGCCTGGTCGCCGATGCGCACATGCGGCAGCTTGGTTTCCTCGAAGTACCCGTAGACCCAGAACGAGTGGCTATCGACGATCGCCAGCTTCGCCGCGCCCGCGGTCGCATAGTCGCCACGGAACACGCTCAGGTTCGTCACATAGCCATCGACCGGCGACACCACCCGCGTGCGCGCCAGGTTCAGCTTCGCCGCATCGAGCGCGGCCAGCGCCTGCTGGTACGATGCCTCGGCCGCCGACGCCGTATGCGTCGCGTTCTCGCGGCTTTCCTTCGACACCACCAGCGCGTCCATATCGGCGCGCCGCTGCGCGTCGTCGCGCTTCATCTGCAACTCGGCCCGGCGCGCGGCCACTGCCGCCTGCGCCTGTTCGACCGCGATCTGGTAGTGCGACGGATCGATCTGCATCAGCAGGTCGCCCTTCTTCACCAGCTGGTTGTCCTTCACCGGCAGATCGACGACCGCGCCCGACACATCGGGCGCCACGTTCACGATCTCGGCGCGCACGCGCCCGTCGCGGGTCCACGGTTCATCCATGTAATGGACCCACAGCACGCGCCCGATCAGGATCGCGACGATAAGGATAAGGGCTGTCGCGATGAAGCCAACGAGATTTCGGATGGTCATTGTTTCGACTCTGGTCAACGATAAACGGCGAGACCCAGCACGCCGCACACACATACGAGCAGACTGGCCCGGAACAGGGACGGATGCCACACCACGCGATACAGGCCCGTCCAGGCGATCACGCGATCCAGCACCCAGGTGAGCGCCGCGCCCGCGATGAACAGCAGCACGATGGCCGGCACATAGGCGTCGAGAACGGCAATGTCACGTGGCATGGGGGACTCCTTCTGGGGCGCTGGCCCGTTCGCTCGGTCCGCCGCGTCCGCCCATCAGCGGTTCAAGCGGGGACTGCGGATCGAGCAGCGCGGTACGGATGAAATGCAACTGGCTGAGGATGCGTTGCAGCCGGTGCCGCTCCTCGCGCGGCGGCGTGAAGCTGGCGAGCAGCTGCTGGAGCGCGGCGATCGCGTCGGTGGTGGTCGCGAGCGCGCGTTCGAAGCGCTCCTCGCGGGGTCGCTCGAAGAGCGCGCTCAACGCGTCGCCCATCGTGCGCAGCGCCACGCGCCACGATGTCGACTTTGCATAGCGCGCGTCGGCAGGCAGCCCCGCGACCTCGCTGCGCAGATCGATCACCGCATTGCCCACCTCGAGCACCGCGAACAGCCAGCGCAACGTGTCGCGCCGCAGGTCGGGCTCGTCAGGCGCGAGCGCGTTGATCTGGAACATCAGGTCGCGCGCGCCGCTCTCGAAGCGCGAACGCACCCGGCGCAGCCCCGCGCGGCCCGCCAGCACCACCTGGCGGCGCAGATCGACCAGCAGCCGGTTGCGCAGCCAGGGCGTCGAGGGCGGCAGCAGCACCGCGAACGCCACCGACGACACCAGCATCGACAGCACCAGCGCCAGCGCGTCGTTCATGAACGCGCCCGGGTCGTAGTGGATCACGTTGTCGGGGCCGGCCAGAAAGCAGAAGAAGATGCAGTAGCCCACGCCGTAGCCGGCCAGCGCCGCTCGCGTGGTCATGAACACGCCGAGCAGCAGGAACGGCGTGAGCGCGGCGCACAGCAGCGCGAAGCCGTCGATGTGCGGGAACACCCCGTACACCGCGAGCATCCCCATGACCGTCGCGACCAGCGTGCCGGCGGCCATCTGGAACACCGTGCGCTTCGGATTGGGCGAGGACGACGCCAGCGCGCACACGGCGGCCGCGTTCAGCGTGAGGGTCGAGCCGCTCGGCCACGCGGTGGCGATCCAGAACGCGCCGAGCACCATCATCACGAGGGCCGCCCGCAGGCCCGCGACCCCGGCGGCGATCGCGTTGGTCTTGGGCTCATAGCGGTCGATCCAGCGCTCGCGCGCATGCGTGTCGACCGCGAGCGATGCGTAGGTCGCCGCATACGCATGCAGGTCGTCGATGAAGCGGTACAGCAGTTCGGCGCCGGTGTCGAAGTCGGGCAGCGGCGCGTCGGGATGCGTGAGCAGCCCGGCGCGGGTGGCGCGCACGCGTGCCGGCAGCGCGGCCCTGAACGCGTCGAGCTGGGTGGCGGCGTGCGCGGCATCGGCGGCGCTCAGTACCGGTTCGCCGGACTTCGCGAGCAGCGGGGCGATCTCGCGGAAGTACGGTTCGAGCGCGGCGATCGCGATGGCCGCGCCGGGGGTGCCGGCGGTGCGCAGGCGGTTCATCAGCTGATGCAGCGCGTGAAAGCGCGTCGACGCGGTCATGAACTCGCTGTTCAGCCGCGCGAGGCGGCCGCCGCGCATGCGCGAGTCGGGGCCTTCGAACACGGCCACGCTGCGCGCCGCTTCGAAGCCGACGATGTCGGCGACAAAGCGCGCGTTGGTCGCCTCGATGCGCGCGCGGTCGTTGTGCCCGGCGAGCGACGCGGACACGTACTCGACGAACGCCGAGAAGCGCGCACGCACGGTGCTGCGCATCTGCAGGCCGGCGAACTGCGGGAACACGAGGCCGCTGACCGCGCCCGCGCAGACGATGCCGAGCACCACCTCGGCGACCCGGGTGAGCGCGCTGAGGAACGCGCCGTCCGGATGCTGCGCGGCGGGGATGCCGATCAGCGCGGCGGTGTAGCCGGCCAGCACGAAGCCGTACGAGCGGAAGTTGCGGTTACGCGCGGCGCCGGCGGTGCAGATGCCGACCCAGATCGCGGTCGACCCGATGAACAGCTCCGGCTGCTGGGCGAACAGGCCGATCAGCGCGAGCATCACGACGAGCCCGACGAGGGTGCCGCAGATGCGGTAGAAGCTCTTGGCGAAGACCATGCCGCTTTGCGGCTGCATGACGATGAACACGGTGGTCATCGCGGTACGCGGCTGCGGCAGGTCGAGCTTCATCGCGATGCCGAGCGCGAGGAAGCAGGCGGCGAGCGCCTTGAACAGGTAGACCCAGGTGAGGCCGTCGGTGCGCGCCCAGTCGGCCGCGGCGGTGCAGAGGGCGGCGAGGGA
>NZ_JARESU010000325.1:0-3239 GCF_046027075.1 Paraburkholderia sp. RL18-085-BIA-A
TCGAAGTAGCCAGTCACGGCGGGGCGCTGTCCCTACGGACGGCCGCCCGCCGACCTTCTCACTACCGTCTACAACAATATCCAGCACCGCGTGAAGTCAACGAACGTATCCAGGTCCCGAACCGCAATTGCCGTATCGGCGCTATTTGCCGGTTTGTCATTCCCCCATGTGGCGAACGCTCAACAAGCTCAACAGGAGCAGTCTCAGCAAGCACAAGGTCAACAGACGCAAACCGGGCAGACGCAACCTGCGGGCACGCTCGGTGAGATTTCCGTCAACGCTGCGACGGCCGCGGCCGGGCGCGACCATAACGTCAACGACCCGTATCAGGTCATGGACGTCAGCAAGACGGGTACCGCGCTCGGCGACCTGCCGATGAGCGTGCAGGTCATTCCGCGCGGGATTCTCGACGAACAAGGCGTCACGTCGTTGCAGGAAGCGATCCGGAACGGCAACGTGTCCGGCGTGAACTATGGCGGTACCGATTCGAAAGGCTTCACCGATCACTTCATGATCCGCGGCCTGCAGGCGCAGACCTATGACGACGGCTTCTCGGACGGCGACCAGGTCAACGGCCCGACGCATTCGCTGCTGGGCGTCGAGCGCATCGAAGTACTCGAAGGACCGGGGTCATCGCTGCTCGGCAGCGGCCCTCCGGGCGGCGCGATAAACCTGATCCACTACACGCCGTCGGCGCAGTTCCACTGGGGCGGCAATATCCAGGCGGGCTCGTTCGGTACCGTTAACGCCAGTGGCTACGTCACCGGTCCAACCGGTATCGACGGACTGAACTATCGCGTGGACGCCACCGCCAGCCGCTCCGACGGCTACCGCGACCTGGCATCGTGGAACAAGGAAATCCGTCCCGATCTGCAATGGAAAATCGGCGACCACAAGATCGAATTCTCGATCGACGCGCAGGACTATATGGCAACGCCCGACTCATACGGGATGATCTATTACAAGGGGGCGCCGATCCGCAATGTCCCGTTCGACGCCAAATATTCGACGCCGTTCGCGAACGCACATGGCAACTACGTACGCGCCACGCTCACGGACGAGTGGCGCATCAGCGACTACCTGACGATCAACAATCGTCTGTCGTACATGCACCACACGCTGGACTTCTACAGCAACGGCGACAGCACGCACGCGAAGGTCAAGGGCAACACATTCACGGGCCGCCAGCTGCGCGACGAGAACGATTCGCTCAACACGCTCGACTACCAGTTGGAGCCGGTCTGGAAATTCTCGACCGGCAGCATCCACCATACGCTGCTGACGGGCTTCGAATACCTGAACCAGGATCTCAACACTGTCAAGGCGACGGCAGACCTTCCGGACATCGAGGACATCTTCGCGCCGGTTCCGAGGGAAACCTCCATCGCAAGCCTCAATTTCCAGTGCGCGCCCTCTCACTCGTGCCAGAACGACCATGTGTACGCGAACTTCTACAGCATTTACGCGACCGATCAGGTGGACGTGACGGACAAGTTCAAGATTCGCGCGGGCGTGCGCAAGGACTGGTTCGATACGTCGCTGACCCTGAACCCGCTCCCCGGCGAGCCGAACCGTACCGCCAACGACGGCATCACGCTGGTTCAGGGCAATACGTATACGCGCAACGATGCCCCGACCAGCTGGAACGCCGGCGTGCTGTACAAGGTCACGCCCTGGATGACACCGTATTTCGGCGTATCGCGCAGCTACCTCGCGAATTTCAACTCGGAGAACGATGCGTTTTCCATCGGCCCGCCGGAATCGGCGCTGCAATACGAGCTAGGCGTAAAGTGGTCGCTCGACGACGGGCGCTACGTGCTCAACACCGCGCTGTTCGACGTGAAGCGGGAACACGTGGCGACCCCGTTCGGCGACGACCAGATCGCGTTCGATTCGCAGAGCACGCGCGGCGCCGAGGCGTCGCTCGACGCGGATCTCACACCGAACTGGCACGTGTACGCGAATTTCACCGCGCAGCACGCGCATATCACTTATAGCCCAGACACTCCTGGCGCGGTCGGTACGGTCCCGCAGGGCGTGCCCGCCTATATGGCGAACCTGTGGACGACGTATCGCTTCAGTCTCTTCGGCAGGGCGGGCTTTCATGCGGGTGCCGGCATCAATTACATGAGCCGGATGACGAACGGCTTCGCCAACGGCTACGACTGGGCGCCTGCCTCTTTGATCGAAAACCTGCAGTTCGGTTACGCGGAGCATCACTGGGGGGTCGATCTAAACATCGACAACGTCACCAACCAGCGCTACTACATCGCCACCAACGTGGTCGGCGCCTACCTCGGCCCGCCGTTGGCCGCCTACGTCACCCTGCATGCGGATTTTTGAGGAGGATCGAACATGCCGATGAACACCCTACTACGCGTCGCCCATCATTCCGGCGGCGTGCTGTATCTGATTGCAGTGCTGCTATTCGTCTCTTTGACCGTCGTCATCGAGCGCGTGTGGTTCCTGCAGCGGGTCGCGCGCGACGCGCAAGCGGCGCTTGCCGAACTGGACCAGCACAAGGCGCTGAGCGCGAGCGCGCTCGCGGCCTGGGCCCAACGACACGACGGGCTGCCGACGGGCAGCGTGATCGCAACCGCGTGCCGGCTCGCCGGACGCGCCGATCGTGACACGCTCGCCGCGAGCCTCGAGGAAGCGGTGATGCGCGAGGCTCCCCGCATCGACCGCTTCCTGTGGGTGCTCGATACCGCCGTCACGCTGGCGCCGCTGCTCGGCCTGTTCGGCACGATCGTCGGCATGTTCGACGCGTTTCAGGTGCTGTCGAATCCGGGCAACGCGCCGACCCAGGTGACGGGCGGCGTCGCCGAGGCGCTGATCGCGACTGCGTCGGGCCTGTTCGTCGCGATGATCGGCCTTGTGTTCTTCAATGGCCTGCATAGTCGCGTGCGACTCGTCGTGCATCAGCTCGATACGCTGAAGACCGCGCTCGTCAATCGCCTGACGAGCGACATCCCGGATGTCCAGGTCGCGCGGGAGGCGGAAACCGAAACCCCGTACGGGGTGATCGGGTCGCTCGCCCGGCGGGGAGCATGACGTGAAGTACTTTGAGGCACGCAAGGCGCGCATCGAGATCATTCCGATGATCGACATCATGTTCTTCATGCTGGTGTTTTTCATCATGATCACGCTGCACATGATTCCGAACGCGGGTCTGCGCACGCAGCTGCCGTCGGCCGCGAGCGCACAGAGCCTGCCGCCCCCCAAGGTGTACCGGGCGC
>NZ_JARESU010000326.1:0-3238 GCF_046027075.1 Paraburkholderia sp. RL18-085-BIA-A
CTTTTTTGCTCGCAGGCGCTTGAGCACCTCGAACCCGTCGATGCCCGGGAGCATGACGTCGAGTACGATGAGATCGTAGTCTTCATGGAGCGCGAGGAACAAACCGTCGTTGCCATCGTTAGAAACATCGACGGTGAAGCTTGCCTCCATTAGGCCTTTGCGAAGGTACGAGGCCATCTTCGGTTCGTCTTCGACGATCAGGATACGCATGATGAAAACCCTTTCGCACATCACGTCGTGCATTCAATGCGGATAGTACATTACGCTAATTTCATCTGCGCAGCGTATCGAAATGGGGCAGAGTCAATTGGGCAACGGCAAGGATTACCAAGTCCTCAAATGCCAATACTGGCAACTCTATTGGAATCGCCTCGGCAGTGCTCTTCGAAACGACGGACAGGTAATTGTAAAAAGACTTGGTTGCGTCAAGATGGACGGAAAATGACAAAAAAGTCATGAATCGGGACGCTTATCCGGTCATGGCTCGAGCGCTTCCACCCTGTCGTTTCGCACCGCGCTGGCTTCGCCGTGGAAGGGACCGGCAGCGCTCGGTGTCGTGGCGCTCGTCGTTCTGGCCATATGCAGCATCACGCTGCCGACCTTCCGGGTCAATAACCTGATTCGCGCGGTTTTGTATGCGGCAGTCGCGTTGACCGTCGATCTGTTGTGGCAATCCGCTGGCTGCGTTTTTCGGACTGTAGAGACAGGGATAGGACGGATGTGCACTATCATGCGCATTCTGTCATATAGGAAACAAATTCCGCACTATGATGCGCGTTGCGGTGGCGGCGGATACAGTCACGCTTCGAGATCGTCGTCGAACAGCTTCGCCGACTCTCCTTGATCACGTCATTCTGCCGCCGCCTCAACATCAAGCTGGCAAAGCCAACAAAGCCTCACATCTCGCCGCGTCGAAGAATCGCCGAGCGCCTCCGGACTCAGCGCTTCGCCGAGTAACACCACAGGCTGGTGAGTACCCAGGCGTCTTCGTCTACTGCGATACCGCCGCCCAGGGACGTGTCAATCTTTGGCGTACCGTCCAGAAGCCGTCCATAGGCAGTACGTTGCGCCGACTCGAGGGCCTCCAGTCGCTTGCGCAACCGCGCTCCCGTGTTGGCATTGGTACGCGTCGAACAGCTGAGAGCATAGCTGGGCAAGTGACGCGAGGCCAGCGGCCTGGTCTGGGTGCCCGACCTCTCCTGCGCTGAGTACGTCATCGAGAACCGGAGCGAGACGACGCAGTCGCATAAACATCGCGGCTTCTACTTTCATTTTTGGCCTCCTGTGGCCAGACGCGAAGCGCACCTTGGGACGCTCATCCTTGCGCGCAACACCGTGGCAAGCAATGCCCGGCAATCCGACGAGGACTTTCCGCTTGCGAGCAATTCCTGTTCAAACGCTCGCTGCAGAAACTCAGGGACCGCGTCGCTTAGCGCCTGCGACAAACAGTCGAGCGTCTGTTTTCTTCCGTCAGTGCGGTGGAAATGGGCGCGATCTGTGATTTGAGGTCGTCGAGTAGAGTCCGGATTTCCGATGGGTTGATGCTCCTCAATGCAGACTTGCGCTTTGCAGCGATCGTGGGGCTCCCAAGGTCTTTCGGTAGCATTTAAGCCAGGGCACGAACGTGTACTCCGCATACACGTTGCTTCCGATACATATCAAGTTATGCAGAACAACTGACACGGTGACTCTTCGAAGACGATAAACAAACGAACCGGCCTGGCGGGCCACCCTAAAACGATGATGTTGTGCCCATACCGATTCGCGAGCTTTGCGCTGTCGTCGCGACAACGCTGCCTCGATGGGAGAAGAGTAGGCTCTGCCGAAGGGCGAATCTACTATACGGTGGAATAGATCGATGCAGCGTAAACATTACCTGGGTATGCGGGCGTATAGCGGCGGTAAGGAGATTTAACGCGCGGTGTCGAATCCCGCCCCGCAGTGGGCAATTCAGTAAGGCCTGGAGGCGCCGCGACGTTCTCGTTCAGCTTTTCGTCAGCCCGATATAGGAGGCAAACGCTCCGTGACGCACGAGGCGACCGGCACGGACGTGGGTTCTGTTCACATATACATTTGTATTATGTCGCCGGGCACCATTCCACGCTAATCTACAACTTGAAAAGATACATACGACATCGCTCGTCATCGCCTGCAAACCAGATGACGTCCGTTGTTTCGCAGCCGTGCCGCAATTATTATTGTTCGAGCTGTCTTGACTCAACGCTGTAACGATTGATCCCACCGTCCCCTGTTAGCCGCCAGCGCATCGGCGGCATTTTTTTTGTATCGCAGGCCAAACCCAATGGGCTGCCGACTCGAAAGCATGGCAAATCGCCGCAGCGACAATCTGCATCTTGAGTATTGGGAGGCCTTCAGATGAAAGTACTCCAGGTAGACGATTACCGTCCTACCATCGGCTCGCTCGCCGACGCCGCCTGCTCGATGGGTCACGCAGCGACCAGAGCCTACACCGGGGTCGGTGCACTCGTAGCTGCAAGTGGAGAAGAGTAGAAGGAGCGTTCGAGCTTATTTTTTTCTGGACATAGGGTTGCCCGACATCGGGGTATGCGTCGGCCAAAAGCATTTTCGATTGTGACGGGCTGTTTCATGCCGCGAGCGGTGAAGTCGCACCAGGCGGCTACGCGAGTTCACCGCGTCACACGCGGATCAAATCCCGCACAGAAGGATCACCCTCCAAGCGTCAGGACAGTCATGGATTACCACGTCAGCTACGAATACAGCCTGAAAAATCAACCGGACGAATTCATCGTCCGCGTCCCCTCGCAGCTCGTAGAAAACATACCGGCCAATGTGCCGCGCGCACTCCTGCCGGAATACATCACCGAGTTGATCCTGAAGCGCTCGGCCCAAATCAGGAAGATCCGGCATCTCCGGATTCTTTGAAGACGCCCAGCCTGCATCTGGCAGCGACCGCTGCGCGCCAAGTGCAACAGCGGACAGCGCATGGGTCAGAACGGATCGGAAACGGCTTATCGGGTGCAGGCTTCCCGCGCCGGAGCAATGATAGGTGGAAACGAGTGAAGGCCGCGGCGCGGCCCTCGTGCCCGAACGTGCAATTAGTTTTCGGCGAGCTTGTCGGCAAGCGACCTCACGCGCGACTGGTCCGTGTGCGTCGCTTGCGCAAGGCGGGTACCGTAATCGGCGTCCGCCTTGTAGAAGTACGACAGCATCGTGTACCTGTTCGCATCGTTGGTCACGCGGTTCAGATCGCTGGACA
>NZ_JARESU010000327.1:0-3219 GCF_046027075.1 Paraburkholderia sp. RL18-085-BIA-A
CCACTTTCGTAGCTATTCGACGTCGAATCGAGGACCAGCTTCTCGACGCGCGGGACCGCCTCCAAATTGAGCTTGAAGTGAGCCGGCAACGCGAGGACGAAATCCTTGGGCTCAATCAAACACTCGCCAAGCGCGCAGCAGAGCTTGAGGCGAGTAACAAGGAATTAGAGTCTTTTTCCTATTCCGTCTCCCACGATCTACGGGCGCCAATTCGGCACATAGTGGGGTTCTCAGAGCTGCTACAAAAACACACGTTTTCTTCCCTTGACGATAAGAGTCGTCGGTACATACAAACCATTCTCGAGTCGGCAAAAAGAATGGGGGATCTGATCGATGATCTGCTGGCCTTTTCCAGGATCGGGCGAATTGAGACCAAAATGACCTTTGTGAGCCTCGAGCTGCTCGTTAAGGAAGTCATCGCGGATGTCGGGCAAGACATGAGGGAAAGAGACATATTCTGGGATATCAAGCCCCTTCCGGTCTGTTACGGAGATCGGTCCATGCTGAGGGTGGTTATCGTCAACCTTGTATCGAACGCGGTCAAATTCACGAGCAAGCGAGCAGGTGCCAAAATAGAAATTGGTTGTGTGGACGTGAATGAAAATGAAGTGGAAATGTTCGTAAGGGATAATGGTGCGGGCTTTGACATGGAGTATGTAGATAAATTGTTCGGCGTATTTCAACGTCTGCACCTTGCGGAACAGTTTGAAGGCACGGGCATAGGACTAGCTATTGTTCAGCGCATTATCGTGCGCCATGGCGGAAAGGTCCGGGCCGAGGGAATGCTTGACCGCGGTGCCACTTTCTATTTCTCCCTGCCTAAAGCACGGGATGCGACGACCAATAGGATTGCGAGCATACTATGAACGAGTTGGGACGCATTTTGCTCGTTGAGGACGACCCGAGAGACGTCGAACTCACTTTGGCCGCGCTGGCGGAATACAACTTGGCAAACGACGTAGTGGTCACCCGAGACGGAAAAGAGGCTCTGGATTACCTATATTGCAGGGGACAGTTTTCTGCGCGCTCGAGCGAAAATCCGGCGGTCTTGCTGCTCGACCTGAAACTTCCCAAGGTCGATGGTTTGCAAGTCCTGGAGAAAATTAAATCGGACGAGCACCTGAAGATAATACCGGTGGTGGTGCTGACATCGTCCCACGAGGAAAAAGACATGGTGAGAAGCTACAAGCTCGGGGTTAACGCATATGTAGTAAAGCCGGTCGATTTTCACGAGTTTATCAATGCCGTCAAGGAACTAGGCGTCTTCTGGGCACTCATCAATGAGCCGCCGCCCGGCAGTGTCAAAAAGGTACGATAATGTCTCCGCTCCGCATTCTGTTGCTAGAGGATAATACGTATGACGCGGAGCTCATTCAAGAGCTCCTCGAAGAAGCTCATCGCGTCTGCCAGGTAGTCCGCGTCCAGTCTCGTGCGGAATTTCTGACGGCTCTAAAAACGGTTGAAATTGAACTGATTCTCGCTGATTATAAACTTCCTTCATTCGATGGTCTCTCGGCTTTAAAACTCGCGCTGACTGTCCGTCCAGAACTGCCGTTTATCTTTGTTTCCGGCACGCTTGGCGAAGAAGTGGCGATCGAAGCACTTAAGATTGGGGCGACGGATTATGTTCTGAAAACGCGACTATCAAGGCTAGTGCCTTCAGTTGAACGAGCGTTGCGCGAAGCCCAGGAACGAGCCGAACGCAAGAAGGCGGAAGAGGCGCTACGCCGAAGCGAAATGTATCTGGCGGAGGCGCAGCGACTCAGCAACACGGGAAGTTTCGGCTGGAACCTTACGAGCGGGGAAATCTCGGCTGGAACCTTACGAGCGGGGAAATCTACTGGTCCGAAGAGACTTATCGAATATTCGCCTGCGACCCTGCGATAAAGCCCACCCTTCAGATGGTGATCGACCTAACTCATCCGGACGACCGAACGCGTTTGCGGAAAATCCTCGACCGCGCCTCGATCGAAAGGCGCGCCTTTACTGCCGAGCATCGCCTGGTGCTGACCGATGGTTCTGTTAAATACGTTCGAGCTGTGTCTCATGGCTTCATCGGCGAAAATCCGGATAGTTTCCTCTTCGTAGGAGCGGTAACGGATATCACGGAGCGCAAGTGCACTGAAGAAACCCTACGGGAGCAGGCTAATTTGCTTAATTTGACGCATGACGCTATTTTCGTTTATGACATGAACGGAGTTATCACGTACTGGAATCGTGGCGCGGAGGCGTTGTACGGATGGTCGGCAGAGGAGGCCAAAGGCAAGCTTGTTCCCGAGTTGCTGGAGACGATCTTTCCAGTACCGGTTGAGCGAACCACAGCGGAGCTGAGCAGTAGCGACCACTCGGAAGGCGAGGTTGTGCGTACCAGGAAAGACGGAACACAGGTAACAGTGGCGAGCCGTTGGTCACTGCAACGAAATGTAAGGGGCATGCCGGTTGCCGCTTTGGAGTCGAGCAACGATATCACCCCTCGAAAACTTGCCGAAGTAGAGCGCGGGCGTTTGAGCCAGTTAGAGGCGGATCTCGCGCACATTAACCGCGTCAGTATGATGGGCGAACTGGCCGCTGCGCTGGCTCACGACATCAAGCAGCCGATGGCTGCCGCGGTCACGGGCGCGGGCGCGTGCATTAATTGGCTCTGTCGGGATGCACCCGATATCAAAGAAGCATGCGCCGCTGCCTCGGCAATGGGCGCGGAAGTCATGCGCGCCGCTGGCATCATTGACGGAATTGGCTCACTCTACAGGCGAAGTACACCAGAGCGGGAATTGGTGGACTTGAACGAAATCGTTCAGGAGATGGCGGTTTTGCTGCGGGATACCGCCGATCGGAAGTCCATTTCGATCCGAACGGAACTCGACACGGGGCTTCCGAAGACAACAGCACACCGTGTACAGCTCCAGCAGGTCTTGATGAACCTCATGATCAACGGCATCGAGGCGATGCAACACACGGGTGGTGAACTGATCGTCTCATCGAAGAGGATCGAGCATCGTCAGTTGTTGATCTCGGTGAGCGATTCGGGCATCGGGCTTCCTACCGATGAACCCGAGCGCATTTTCGAGGCATTTTTCACGACGAAACCGAAAGGCACCGGCATGGGACTGTCCATCAGTCGGCGGATCATCGAGTCGCATGACGGCCGGCTGTGCGCCAATCCGAAAACAGGAGGGGGTGCGACGTTTCAGTTCACCCTGCCCGGCGAGGAGATGCGCC
>NZ_JARESU010000328.1:0-3145 GCF_046027075.1 Paraburkholderia sp. RL18-085-BIA-A
TCCATAGCCAAGTCGTATCAGGCTCCCCGCGTTCATCCGCGTACACGGAATCGCCCTGTCCGCCGCGGCTTTCATCAACGCCGCCGTGCTCGGGCCTACCTCGTGCCTGCGCGCATCACGGAGAAAATCGTCGAGCTTCTGTTCGAAGTCGAACTGCGTCTCGGCATCCGTCTGCGGTTTCAACTCGGCAGGCAAGAGATGCTCGATCAGCGCTAATGCCAGATCTCCGGCCTGCCGGCCGACGGCTTCATTATGGTATTCGTAGATGACATCGTAGTGGCCATGCGGACCCGCAGATCGTGTCCTGCCAAAGCTGACGTCCGAACCCGCCAATTTCTGCAGTTCAATGGCAGCATGCTCCATGACATGGCCGAGCCACGTGCCATCGCCTTCGGTCATGCGCCGCACGAGTCCGCCGGGGGACTGATACGAGCAGCCATGCTGTGCGAGGCCCGGCAGATAACCGAGCAAACTGTCTATGAATCGCTGGCCGAGCCGCCCGGTCGGCCATTCCTCCAGCACGCCCAGATCGACGGTGTATCGGATGACCGGGAAATGAGCGTGAATGCTGGGGCCTTGATATGCGACGATCGACTTGACTTCCATCGTATGACCTCCTGTAGCTATCACATCGCGTCATGCACGAGTGACGAAGAGCGCAGACGCAAAAGAAGACGCATCGGGCGCACTTCACTCAACTGGTGATACTCAGAGCCGTCGACGCTGCTAGGCAGTCAATCTATAAAAAATAGAGACATTTACAGATATAGCAACCTGTACCCATCGATTTTCTGGTCTGTCACTACAAGGCGTCGCGGCTGGAGTCGGCGGCTTAGATGCGTTTGTGTCGAGGCGCTTACCCCCTTCGACCGCGCCGAGGCGGACAAATCGGAAAAACCTCAAAATTTTGGGTTTTGACCCAGCCCCGGTCGAGAGTTGGCGATCACAAACGTTGAAGGCGGACGCTCAGGCACGGCGGGACCGCTGAGGGCCGCTCTAAAACCAACAATGGTCACGCAGGGCGACTCGACCAGAGTCTCCTTTGGCCGAAGACGCGACGGGCAAGATCGGCGCGCGAAGGTCCGTTGGCTGGGCGGAGCAGACGTTCGAACGCCGGGTGAAAGCGTAGGCGAGACCCACCGCCGAACGGCCGTCTCACCCTGCTCCATCGACCGCAAACCTGCTCACCGATAATCCCTCATTTCGCACGATCTGTACCACCTCCAGCTTGAAGGTGACGGCAAATTGTCAGTCGGCACCTTCTTGTCATCTAGCTTTTTTCCTCGTCGATTCGCGATTGTCCTCCTATCGACCTGTCCGAGGAAATTAGACCACCACATTCCTCGATAGTGTGCGCTGCGCCCGCCATGCACAGGCGCACCGTCCGCTAATGCTGCTGGCCTCTCGACGTTTCCCGCTCCCTGCCTCTCAAGGCCTCTCGCTCCTTGCCTCTCAAGACTTCCTGCTCACCACCTCTCAAGGCCTCTTGAATGGAGTCTGCAAAGTCCGAGAGGTGCCTAAGATTGAAATCCACGGAATTGCGTGAAGACCCGCTCATTGCTTCATGACGTATCAAGTCCAGGGCGACTTCGACGGCCACCCTCCGCTTTGATGAGGCATCAAGAGTGGCGTCGTTATCGTTATAGAGGAAAGATTTCTGTTTCTCATCCATTTTGCTCTCCAAAGTATTGAACTCCATGAAGGATAGACTTCTTGCTTCACCCGCCCTGGAGCCCTGTCACCAGGTCAGCTTGCGACCGCCTGGCATGTCGCCGTCATCATGGCGAAAACTCATTCGATCTCGCGCCAACCGCACGCCGCGCTCGGGTGCACGCTATCGGTGACATCGATAGCGGCACCGCCGGTGGGGAGGTTGGCGGCTACGTGCTCCATGACATGGCCTAGTCAGGTTCTTTCGCCTTGGTGCATGCGTCACACAAACCCGCCGGGGGTTGGATAGGAGCAGCCGTGTTGCTGGAGGCCGGGTAAATAGCCAGGAAGACGATCGATGAAGCCTTGGCCGAGGCGCGCTGTTGGCCACTCTTCAAGGACCCCGAGATCAACGGTGTACCGCATCAGCATCACGCAAACACCAGCGTGGTTAGACGCGCCTTCGTTTTCGCGCCAGCAATGGACTCGGCCAGGATGGCTGCACAGCACCGTGATGAAACGACTCCACCGTGGAAACGACTCCACCGTGACCGCGCGTTGCCGAGATGATCAGCACCACCCATTTTTCTCTGTGGCCCTGACCTCGCGCGCTCGATGAGTCCGAGCACCTGGCTGGACATGCTGCAGAGTACCTCACGTCAGGTCTCCGGGCCGGTAGCGGATGCGTTAGACGGTCACCCACGCCTTAACGCCCCGCGTCATGATCCGTTAGACCAAAGTGATTTCAAGTAGGTGCGTGCGACTTCGTGTGCGTCGCAACAAAAACGCCCGCAGAGACGCTCTAGGCACCATGAACACCCGGAACAATCGCTGGCCGATCAGCCTCTTTAAAAATAGAGGCAATTCCAGATAAAGCAACGTCTCTTGTGTAATTTTCCGGCTGGTCTTCGGCCTGCCGAGATCTGACCGCCTGTCGCCCCATCTCGGCCGGGTCCATTCGACGACCGGTCGAGCAACAGGGTCGTCTACAGGCGCTCGTTGATGACCATGGACGGCGGGGCAGCACAACGGCAGCGCTGGCCATTCGCGCACGTTGCCCCGCAAAGACGGGCAGACAGTGGCTTGCCGGATCTCGCAGCATCCGGTCGAACTTCGTGCCTGACAGCCGCCAGAGGTATCGTCACGAGCGATCAGAAACGTTCGGCACGATAAATCCACGGTTTTGCCCCTTGCATCAAAGGTGATGCTCACCACGCTCGGCAAGATCCCACAACGTGCCTTCCCGGCAGGAGATTCGCCCCTGTACCTTACACCGCGCGCATGACCAGGCTTCGTGTCGTCTCGGTCGATGTCCGGCTCCGCGGGGCCTTTCCTGCGTGTGAAGCACGTCGCGGTCATCGCGCTCGTGGAGTCGAAGTCAGTCGCGGAGGCGATCACGGTTGCGTGGAATCACGCCACGGGCGTGGCCGCGCCCCGCTGACGGCCACGCGCGCCTTTCTCGTCCGGAAAGTGTCGTGCGTTAATGAATGCATGA
>NZ_JARESU010000329.1:0-3133 GCF_046027075.1 Paraburkholderia sp. RL18-085-BIA-A
CCCAAAACTCCAGCGCCACCCAACGCCCTGCCCTAACCAGTTGGCAAGCGGAACGCCGATGATGGTGGCAAACGTCAAGCCGAGGAAAACGCGCCCTACCGCTACCGTGCGTCGATTCTCCGGCACGAGCGAGGCCGCCACCAGCGCCGTGACGCCGAAATAGGCGCCATGAGGCAGCCCACTGAGGAATCGGAAGATCACCATCCAATGGTAGCTCGGCGCCAGTGCGCTCATCCCATTGCCCAGAGCGAACATGCCCATCAGAACGATCAACAGCGTACGGCGGGGAAGCCTCGCACCCAGGACCGCAAAGACTGGCGCGCCCACGACCACGCCCAGTGCGTATGCGCTGATGACATGTCCTGCCGTAGGGGCATCAATTCCGAGTCCGTGCGCAAAAGACGGTAACAGGCTCATCGTCGCGAACTCGGTAGTCCCGATGGCAAATCCGCCAACGGCGAGTGCGAACAGAACCCAACCTACGCCGACCGTTTTGTTCCCGGTATCACTCATTGCCTGTCCTAAAGTCGACCACGCGGTCTCGTCAATCGTGTGTTGGAAAAACCGAGGACGCGCGTCATCACGGCTATCGCACCGAACCGATCATGCGATGCGAGTGATCCCCTTCGCGCAAGACCCACGCACGCCGTATGCCGCGCGCGCCTGCCACAGCGACGCGGGATTCAGCGGTGAATGTGCAACCAAGGGGACTTGCGTTCAGCGGCCAGCACGATCAACCGCAGCGTTCGGATGCCTCATCCGAGTGAACGCGACCACCAATCGATCGTGATCCGGACGCCCGGTTCAACGCTATCAATTCTCATCGTGAAGTCACGCAGACGAAGCACCGCCCACACGATGCTGAGTCTGAGCCCGGAGGCGGCTATACGGCCCACCTGCTCGCCGCGGCAAAGACATTGCAGCACGGAGTCATGCTCGGCGACCGGGATGCCCGGGCCGTTGTCGATATGCCAAGCTGCGGCCCGATCGGCGTCTGACTGACTTCATTACGCACGGTGCCGCCAACCGGCGTGAACTATAGCGCATTATCGAGAAGATCGCTGACTCTCCGAGAAAAGCCAGTGTCATGCTCGAGTAGCACAGCAAAAGCGTGAGCGTGCCGTTCGCGATCGCAAGACCGCGATCGCCGCCGCCCATCTGGCGGGGCAGCGACAGCCCACGGCTGACGTTGGTGGGCTTACGCACAGGTGTCCATACTGGAAAACGGCAGCGCCCGTAAAACGGCGCTATGAGCTGCCCCGATCGGACAGTCTGCCGTAGCACAAAAGAGCGATTGGTATGCCTCGACATTCGAAGCAGGTCGGTTGGAAGCCTGCTCCCCCCGCTCTGATTTGAGATGTCGCTACGGTCAGTGGAGGGCTATTGAGTCCGCTGTGCCCCTTGCCGCTTCTTCTCTGAAAGTGGCGAAACTACACGACACTCTGCGTCAACCGGCTTTTCACGAAGCTTTACGCGACCGTTGGGAAGCCCCAATTGGCTATGCCGGGGTGACACTTCAGCTATACCCACCAAATTTCAACCGACAAAGCCGATAGCAGGGTTGTCGCTTTCTCTCACAGTCCAGGAATGCAAGCGCTCGTCGCAGCGGCATCAGGTGTTTCGCATAGCGCGTGAGACGGAATGCCGGCGGCCTCTTTACAGGCAAGTACGCAACCCTACAAAAATGTCGTTGCGGTCCGGTAGATAAAAGTTTCGGTATCGGGGATTGCGCATTCGATCATGTGTCGCAAACGACGCGCCGCGCACGCTTCGGTGCGTATGGAACCACGGAGCCGAATAGTCTTCATATGGGTCCGCCGAAAAGCCCGGATAAGGCGCAAAGGTTCCAGCCGTCCATTCCCAGACCGAGTCGCCCCACTCGATCAGCCCATTGCATGCCGCGTACTCCCATTCGGCCTCCGTAGGCAAGCGCCGGCCTTGCCAGCGGCAAAAGGCTTCCGCTTCGTACGCGTTGACGTGACAAACCGGCAGTGATAGTGGCAGCGGTTCCCAGCGCCCGAACCAGCGATGCTCCCATTGTGCGGAGCCGCCGCGTGCCGCTTCGCGCCACCGCCGCGGCGCCTTCAACCCGGTGCGCGTCAACCACGCGATTCCGTCGTTCGACCACCAGCGTTCATCCTGATAGCCGTTCGCCGCAACGAACTCTGCAAACCGGGCGTTGCTCACGCATTGGCGGTCGATCTGCACCGGCCCAATCGGCACGGCGTGCCGCCATTTTTCGTTGTCGAACACGAAGCCTTCGTCACGCGATCCTCCGATCAGGAACGTCTCGCCCTCAATCGCGATTTCGCCCGCGCCAGAGGAGCGCTCGATGGGCGACATCGCCAAAGGTGCGTGCGCGGCGTAGTCCAGCGTCTGCCGCATGTAGGTCAGTGCCTCGGCATGCATGTCCTCATGGTACAAGGCAAGACGGAAATAATAGAGATCCTCGTCAGAATTCGTGACTGCCGCGAGTTTTGTGCGTACATATTCCAGCACTGCGCCTGTGTAGTCGATAATCTGTGCAAGCGGCGGCGGGTCCAGGTGCCAGCGATCGTCGTGAGCCACGCGACCCGAATCGAACCATCGGTCCGCGTCTGCCAGCAGCGAGAGGCGGGTGGGCGCGAACCGGCCCTGCGAGTCCCGTTGCGGATCCCGCAGGATCCAGTGCTCCGTGAACCAGGAAATATGCGCATACTCCCACAATGGCGGATTGATCCCGGGATCGCAGGGCACCTGCAATTTCGCGGGTGTCAGATCCGCGAGGATGGCCCATGTGCGACGGTGAGCATCGACAAATGCCGCATCCAGCTGCGTCTTGTCCAGTTGACGTGTTCCCGCTGGGTTAATCTGTAACCTCATGCGTCCTCCAATGGCCAGAATTTTCATTGCCAGTCCAGCACTGCGTGGCGCCAACAACGGAAACTGGCAGACCGCAAATCGTTGGTTCAGGTTCCTGCGCACAGGCTATCAGGTTTCACTTGGCGCCGAATGGCCTGCGGCCGAGCAACTGCAGGAGCCACCGGCCTGTCTGATCGCATTGCACGCCCGGCGTTCGGCTCCGACTATCGCCAGGTTTGCCGATGCCTGCCCGGATCGTCCGCTGGTGGTTGTGCTTACGGGCACCGATCTC